>DASYBA010000663.1:0-8625 GCA_036501005.1 Candidatus Xenobia bacterium
GTAGGTGTCGGGAAAAAGATACCCCTCCAGGCTGCCTTTGGAGAGCCCCGCACGGAGATCGGCGGGCGGGTCGTGCACCACCTTGAGATAGTCCTCGGCGGTGCAGATGCCCGCCTCCGCCGCCTTGTGGGCCATCTGCTCGGCGGTCTGGCCCTCGGTGAACGTCACCATCCGCACGATGCTCTCGCCCGACACGAGTTGTTTTATGATCCGATACGGATCATCGGACGGCTTCAACATGTAGTCGCCCGCCACGATCTTGTCTTGCTTGCCCGACGTCCGCAGCATGATCTGGAAAAGCAGGGCGTTGCGAACGAGATGCTGGTCTTGCAGATCCTGGGCGATGTCGTGGCCGTTCTCGCCTTTGGTCACGTGGAAGCGCTTGGCCGCACCGGGTCCGACGGGCGAAAGGCCCAGGTTCATGACGACGGCCACCAGGATGGCGCAAAAGATGAGGAGCCCAAAGATGAACTTGAAGACGCCGAAGAGGAACTTCATGAGGACCGGTGGCGAGTCAGCCAGGTTTCCAGGATGAGGGCGGCGGCGACCTGGTCGATTTTCTCCTTGCGCTTCTTCCGACTGGCGTCGGCCGCCAGCATGACGTTCTGGGCCATGCGAGTCGTCAACCGCTCGTCCACCCATTCGACCGGCAACCCGCTCTCCTCTGCCAGCCGTGCCCCGAACTGGCGAGCCGCCTCGGCCTTGGGGCCCTCGGTGCCGTCCATGTTGACGGGCAGGCCAATGACGATTCGCCCGACCTGGTGTTCGCCGGCCAGCCTCTGGACCTCCCCGATCAGTTGCCGAACCCCCGTGACCTGGATGGTGCAGAGCGGCTGGGCCAGCCACCCCATGGCGTCGCTCAGGGCCACGCCGGCCCGCTTTGCCCCCAGATCGATCGCCAGAACCCTCGACCTAATCGGCGACATCCTCTCCATTACCTTCGCATCCGCTCCACCTGCGCCAGAAAGTCGAGAGACCTCAAGCGGTGGGGCCACCGATACGACAGGTGCGAGCGCATGACCTCTTCAAGCTGCCGTCGCACCAAGGGCTCGGCGGAGAGGCGAGGGAGCAAGGCCGGGGCTGCGCCGCGCAGTTGTCGATAGAAAGCGACGGTGCCGGGGACGACCGCCCACGCGTTGTCGTCTCGTCCGCTACAGGTCGCGCATAAAAGCCCCCCCTGGCGCACGCTGAAAGACGTAGTGCGGGGGCCCCGACAAGCGACGCAGACCGCCATTTCGGGAGCGAGTCCCAGGCTTTCCACCAGTTGAATCTCGCACCACGCCAGCAGCGTCGCCGCGTCGGCCCCGGCTTCCAACAGGGTGAGCGTGGCAGAGAGCAGGGGCCAGGTCTCGCCCGGCGCGTCGACGACCTCGAAGAGTTCCAGCAGCACCAGGGCGTAGGCGAGCCGATCGAGATCTCCCCGAGTCTGGGGACGAGTCTCCCGCACCCGCACTTCCGTCACGACGTCGAGGGATTTGCCTTGAGCGAGACTCAAGTCGATCTCCATGGTCGGCTCCAACTTGCCCATGAGCCGTGCCGCCACCTTGCGAGAACTCCGCGCCACCGCCTGGAACCGCCCCTTTTCAGGGGTGAACAGCGTCACCAGGAGGTCATTCTCGCCCAGCTCCCGCCGCCGCAGCACGATGGCCCTGGTCTTGTAGAGCAGCTAGTACCCGCCACCCTTTTGGGGCGTGCCCTTCACGATGGCGACGCTGGCGCTGGCGCCGATGCGGGTGGCCCCCGCGGCGACCATCTTCTGGGCGGTGGCGAAGTCGCGGATGCCGCCCGAGGCCTTGACCCCCATGAACTGGCCCACCGTCTGGCGCATCAAGGCGACGTCGTGGTCGGTGGCGCCGCCCGGACCGAAGCCGGTCGACGTCTTCACGTAGTCTGCTCCGGCGGCGACGGACAGCTCGCAGGCCTTGACCTTCTCTTCGTCGTTGAGGAGCGCCGTCTCGAGGATGACCTTGACCAGCGCACCGTGCGCTGCTTCGACCACGGCGGCAATGTCTCTCTGCACCAGGTCGTAGTCTCTGGCCTTGAGGGCGCCCACGTTGATGACCATGTCGATCTCCTGGGCGCCGTTGGCGATGGCATCACGGGTTTCCAGGCCTTTGACGACCGTGGTGGTGGCCCCCAGCGGGAAGCCGATGACGGTGCAGACCTTGACGGTCGATCCCGCCAGCTTCTCGGCCGCCAGGCTGACCCAGGTCGGGTTGATGCAGACCGACGCGAAACCGTTCTTGCGGGCCTCGTCGCACAACTGGATGACCTGCTCCCGAGTGGCATCGGCCTTGAGCAGGGTGTGGTCAATGAAGATGGTCAGGGCTTCGCCGGCCGCGTTGCCGAGCTGGGTGCTGACCCGATCGGCACCGGCCTTTACGATGACGTCGACCCGATCTTTGACGTGCCGCGTGCAGTGGCCCAGCCCGCCGCACTCGCCCGTCGTCTTCAGGAGACACGTCTCGTCTTGGGGGGGGGCAGCTTTGTCGAAGGCCCGATCCGGAGTGCCGGGATAGCCACCGAAGCGCTGGTTGGGGGCGGCAGCCCCGGCCTCGCCGGTGACGTCAAAACCATACTGGCGGAGGGTGCGGACATACTCCCCCACTCGTCCCTGGACGCCCGGCGCGGCCTGCAGCCCGCTGACGTCGATGGTGGCAGGCCGCTTCTCTTCCAGCGCCATCAGCATGGTGCGGACTTCCCAGCAGTCGTCGCACAGGTTGGCGAGGTTGGCCAGCTCCTGGGTCCGATCGACCGGCATGTAGACGGCTTCGAAACCAGAGAGCAGGGCCCGCAACTGCGCCTTGTCGTGCATGTAGTGCACCGCCTTGAAGCCGGCGGCTTCCGCCTGGGCCATGGTCCAGCCGCTGCTCTGGGAGGTCAAGAGATGCCGCTCCCAGTCCCGATACGCCGCCGGCCCGGGACCGGCCTCGGGCCGAGTGGAGACGTGCAGGACCTTGCGGCCTCCGCCGGAGGGCGCGGTCGGCGACTGGGCCCAGGCTTTCGGTTGCTGGGAGAGGGCCGCCACGACTTGATCGGTGATCTGCTGCACGAGAGGATTCATGTCTTCTCCAGTTCGAGTTTATCGATGACGCCGACGATGACTGCTTCGGCGGGCGTGCGCTCGCTGCCCAGCGAGAGCCGGGACGAGCTGCCTTCGTAGACGATGAGGACGACGTCGCCCTGACCGGCGTCGACCAGGTCCACGGCCAGCACTTCGGCGCCGAACGGTTCACCCGTCGTCGCGTCGATGGGCTGACACATGAGGAGCTTGTTGCCCCGGAAGCTGGGATGTTGGATGGTGGCCCACAGCGGGCCCAGCACCTTGGCGATGAGCATCAGTCGGTGGCCATGCCGTCGACGATGCCGACGATGGTGGCGTCCAGGGGCGAAAACTGATTGTGCCATGGGATGCACGCCTCTCGGCCCTTGACCAGGAAGACCAGGTCGTCCTGGCCGGCCTGCACCGTGTCGAGGGCGACGAAGGGCTTGCCGACACTCTCGCCCCGGCGGTTGACGGGCTCCACCACGAGGAACTTGCCGCCTTCGAGACTGGGATCTTTCTGCGTGAGGATGGCCTTGCCGACCACTTTGCCCAGAAACATCGCCTGTCAGCGCGCTCCCCCCTGGGGGGAGGGGGGGGAACAGCGCAAGTACTTACGCTCTACATCTAACATCTTGTCGACTCGTCGCTGGTGACGTCCCCCTAGAAACTTGGCGTCGAGCCACACCTTGGCCACTTCCTGCGCGGCGCCCCCGCCAATGACCCGCCCACCGAGGGTGAGCACGTTGGCGTTGTTGTGTTCCTTGCTGTTGCGGGCGGAGAAGGTGTCGTGGCAGCAGGCGGCCCGAATGCCCGCCACCTTGTTGGCGGTGATGGCCGAGCCGATGCCGGCTCCGTCGATGACGATGCCCACGGCATTGGGCACGGAGACGACCGCCTCGGCGACCAGGAGCGCGACGTCGGGGTAGTCGACCGGGTCGGCGCTATGGGTGCCGTAGTCACGCACGTCGTGGCCGGCCTCGGTGAGGAACTTGACCAGTTCCTGTTTGAGCCCGAAGCCCCCGTGGTCCGACCCGATGATGACGCAGGCCAAAAATGCACGCCTCCCGTTGGAAATAGGGCGGCTGACTTCGGCGGTCGGCGGGGTTATCCTGGTGTAGCGCCCCTCGGGCCATGCCCGGCACCCAGCGCGCGCCCACGGTCCCCCAACCGATTGTCCGTCTGGGCGGGCAAGTCGCGTCCGTTACCCGTCCGGGCGGGCAAGCCGTCGGACCGCACCATGTCAGCGTCCCGGGCCCAGCGGGTATGCGAACACGAGGTTGGCTATCGAAGCCAGATATTTTCGCCGGCTCGCCGGCTCCCAGAATTTCGGGAGCCGGCAAAAATATCTTGGCCTGGCTGCCGATACAGGGCGGTCAAAGCGACGGCGTGGCGACGACCAGCTCCAGGCAGCGTTGGCTGGGCGGGTCTGGCATCGGATGAGACTCGTAACGTGCCAGTCGCGCAACATGGGGGGATGTAACGCGGCAGGTTCGTTACAGCGGCACCTTCGTCAGGGGAGTCG
The DNA here is from genome assembly GCA_036501005.1 of Candidatus Xenobia bacterium. GTDB lineage: Bacteria > Vulcanimicrobiota > Xenobia > RGZZ01 > DASYBA01 > DASYBA01. The sequence continues at coordinate 4,569 of DASYBA010000663.1, forward strand.
GGATGTCCATGATAACGAACTCTCGGTTGAGGCGCCCAGGGTGAACGAAGTGGTCTGCAAAGCAAAGTCTCGTGTGGCAGGTTGGGGGCCGAGTGTGACAGTCAGCCCATACTCACTGTATTCCAGGCACATTGAAGAGAACTTCTCTGAAGACAGGCCCCAGGCCATGTCGAATCGATCGCCCTTCAGCCATGGCGCCGGATAGGGAGAGCCTTCGGTGGATTGCCCAAGGACGCTCGTTGGCTCGCCGAGGATGGGCCGCACCCGCTCAGGGTCCTCGCCTGCCCGCATCAGAATCTGGCCATCGTATTCGAGTATGTCCCCTGTTGCAACCTCCACCCGCCCTTCGCGCAGCATGGCCGTACGTCCGGAGGCAAAGCTCATCCAAACATGGCCCGTCACGAGAAGTGTCTTCAAAGGAGTCCCCCAGCGACGGAACAGGTCGGCTTCAGGATCCCCTACGTGGACACCCGAGATGCTGAATGCCCCCGGAAAGAGACTCTTCCAGTGGCGCGCCAGGAGCCGCGGCGCCGCCAAACATGACACCATGGCCAGCGCCCCCACCAGCCACAGCTTGTCTTTAGACACCCGCCGCATACACAAACCGTTCGGCGCCAGGAGCCACCCCTCCCCCGGTTCGTCAAATCACCCGAGAATGTGACCGGAAAATCACCACTCAGGGGTGATTTCTGTTCAATATCACCAACGGGTGGTGATTGCAGCACCGCACTACGCCCGGCGGGTCGGGAACGCTGACGGTTTGGGGTCCGGGCGGATCTTGTCCAGCACTTTCAGCTTGTAGACGGCGATTTTCTTGTAGGGAATCGAGAGCGATACCTGGACGTCGCCGAACTTGCCTTGCGGATTCGTCGACAGGGCTTGCTGCATGAACTTGCGGAGCGTGAAGATGCGCCTCTCGACCCGCTCCTGCACCAGGTGGAAGCCGTATTCGCGCAGCCACGCCCGGATCTGGCGCGACGCAAAGAACAGATAGTGCTCCTGGGGCACCAGCACGCCCCACCGCGCCCCCAGCACCCGCGCCCAGCCCGTCCCCGCATCCGGATAGGTGAAGACCAGCAGACCGCCCGGTTTCAACAGGGTGGCCAGCTTCTTGAAGCTCGGGGCGGGGTCGGCGAGGTGTTCGATGACGTCCCACATGGTGATGATGTCGAACGGCTTCTTGGTCTCCATCTCGAGCAGGCCGCAATGCTTCATGGGCAGGTTCGTGCAGCGGTTCTCATACGCCCACTCGGAGATTTCGATACCGTGTGGCTTGAATCCGGTCTCGCCGGCGGCGATCAGCGATACCCCGGTGGCGCAGCCCACGTCCAGTACCCGCCCCTCCGCCCGCAGCGATTTGATCCAGGCGTACTTGGCCAGGAAGTCGACCTTTTTCTCGGCCTCCTCCTGCTGATAGTCCATGTAGGCGCCCGGTACGCCCCCTTTGAAGTAGCCCTCCTGGTAGTAGCGGCGCAGGCCGGCGTCAGTCCAACGGCGATCGGTGTAGCCGATGCCGCAGTCCTTGCACCAGACGATGCGCAGGCCTTCCCGCTCCAGGACTGGCTTTTTGTGATGGGACCCGCAGCGCGGGCAGTTGACTTCGTGAATGAGCTCCGAGGGCACACGGTACTGTTCGAGGTGCAACTGCCAGGCTCTTGCCAGGGAGGAGCCCGTTCGCAGGTCGGCCAACTTCGACCCGATGAGACGCATGCTGACCTGCTTCCTGCTGCTCACCGCGGCCGTGCTGGCCGACGTGGCCGAATTGCCCTCCAACCTGGTGGTCAACCCGGAATTCCGCCAGGCTCCCGACCCCCGAGGCCCTGGCGCCATGCACCACATCGTGGGGTGGAGTCGCCCCCTCCAGGCCGGGGAACTGGCGGGCTGGCAGATGATAGGCAGCCTGACCCTCTCCGCGGGAGACTCGGGGCCCGGTCGTTCTCTCGAGTTCATGGGGGCGGACACAGGGGTCGAGCAGACCGTGACCACCGTCCCGCACCACCCCTACGAGCTGGCTTTTGAGTGGTACTGCAGCCACGACTCCCCCAACGGGCGGTCGCTGAAGGTGACGCTGGACGGGGTGCCCCGCATCTTCAAGGCGAGTGCCGGCCAAGGCAAGCAGGAGCACTGGCCATTCACCGCCACGGGCCCCGGCACCAGCGTGTCCTTCGAGGCGGTAGAGGGCGGTGAGGGGCTCTTCCTGGGGGGGGTCTACCTCGGGCCTCCCGGCGTGGCGGCCCCTACCCAGGCCGACGCCGACGCCGCGGCGGCCATGGCCGCCCCCTACCGACAGTTGCAGGCGGCCTACGACCATCACGACGTGGATGCGTGCATGGCGTTGTGTGCGGCCGACTTCCAATACCAGTCCGCCAGTGGGGCCATCGAGAGCCGAGACCAGTATCGAAAGCGGCTGGAAAGCGATTTCGCCAATGCCCAGCATTTCAACCCGGTCTGCCACCTGGTGTTGAGCGCCGCCCAGCGGCACGGCGCCGGCATGGTGGTCACCGCCAAAGAAACCTACACCTGCCAATATATCGACGATCAAGCGGCGCAGCACTCCTGGGTTCGCAAGACCGAACACGAGGACGACTGGGCGCAGCAAGATGGCCAGTGGGTGATGCTCCGCATGGTCGTTCACCACGAAACCGTCACAGTGGACGGCAAGCCCGTCCCGTAGTCGCTCCGGGAGAGGAGGGTTCGGCCGGTAAACGAATCTGCTCGGCCGATGAGACGGACGGTGTCCTTGGACGAGGTCGATCGGGATCTGGCCGATTGGCGTCAGAAACTGACCGCCGCCAGCAATAACGTCATGGAGCTTATCGACAGCCTGACCTACCGCCGCCTCATGGGCCAGGTGGGCATCGCCGTCGATTTGCAGGGCACGACTCGAGATCAGGTCCTGCCCGCCCTCAGCGCGCTCAACGAGCTGTGGCATTCGTTCGCCCTCGTGTCCGACGTGCTGGACCGGTCGAATGCGGTTCGCAAAGGCATCAACAAGCTCTTCCCGTCGCAGGAGAAGATGCAGGAGATCGACCAGCTCCTCAACGGCCCCTCGGTCAAGCTGCCGTCCATCAAGACGCCCCTGGCGCAACGCGGCCTCCTGACGCCGGCCGAGATCTCGCAGACGGTGACCCCGCAGCGCCTGTTGGAAGCCATGGTGACGGCCTTTGACACCGCCAAGCAGGTGCTGCTGGCGGTCGACGAGGCCTGGCTCCGCCTCGAGCCAGCGCTGGGGCAGGCGGAAACCGAGGCCAAGGCTTTGCAGGAGAAAGCCCGCGATCAGGGCGAGGCGGGCCTGCCCGAGCTGGCGGCGGTGGAAGACAAAATCAACGCGTTACGCACCCAGGTCCAGGCCGACCCGCTGGGCAGCCAGGGTGGGTTCGACCGCGACATCCGGCCGCTCCTCGCCCGGGTCGGCGGACAGTTGACGGCGGCCGTGCAAGAACGCCAGTCCATCCTGCACCGCATGCAATCGGCCGCCCAGACGCTGGCCGTCTTGCAGGCCCTGCACGACCGCTGCAACCAGGCCTGGACCCGCTGCCAGGAGAGCATCGCCGACCCCCCCCCGGCACCCAGGAAAGACCCCCAGGTGCTAGCCAATCTAGCCACCCGGATACAGGCCATGCAGGCCCACCTCGCCGACCGTTCGTGGACCCCCGCGCAGATCTCAAAAGGACTGGAGACCTGGCAGGTCCAGGCTGCCGCCTTCCAGGAGGCGGAAGACAAGGCGTCGACTGCCTACGAGGCGTTGCTGGCCGAGCGAGAAGAGCTCAAAGGCCTGCTCAAGGTCTACCGCAGTCGGGCCGAGAAGCGGGGCGTCAGCGAAGACGCCATGCTGGCTGAAATGGGTCGGCAGGCCGAATACCACCTGTACACGTCGCCTCGCACCGCGCTGGCCGAGGCTCGGCAGTTCGTCAACCAGTTTCGTGAACGGATCGTGGCCCTCAGCGGCTGACACAAAGGACGGCGCCCATGCTCGCTCAACACTGCCAGGAACCAGGGTGCAACGGCACTATCCAGAACGGGGTCTGCCCCGCCTGCGGGGCCTTCGCCGACGACG
>DASYBA010000664.1:0-5791 GCA_036501005.1 Candidatus Xenobia bacterium
CTGGCCAGAAAGATGTCGGCGGGCAGGGCAGTATCGGTGCCGGAATAGCACAGGACACTGGGCAGGCCAACCAACAGCGGCCAAGTATAGAGGATGGCGCAGGACGGTGCCTCCAGGCGGATGAGCCAGCGCCGCTCACCCTGCAGTCGATTTTCGATATTGATGCATGCCGAGTGGACGGCGCCGACGGTGCCAGCTATCGATAGCAGCAAAAGCAGGAACGGAATGGCCAGGATCGCTTTCTCTCCAAACCAGCATGCATCGACGATCCAGAACGGTAAACCTAGTAAACTGAGCGCGGCCAGCAGATAGAAGCGTCCAGCGATCATCCCGGTCGTGTCCCGGTGGGCATCGAACTTGGTGAGGCTGAGCGCCTCCAAAGTGGGCAGGCCGAGGAGGCTTCGCAGGCTGTCGAAGCTGGCAAACACACCGGCCAGCCACCATACGAAGCAAAGGGGTACGACCAGGAAGCTGAACGCGTCGTGCCACCAGACGTCCGTCCCATAGACCAGGGCGGCGGGAATCAGGGGCGAAGCGAGAGAGAGCGCCACGACCGCTATCGGATGATGGCAGATCCAGCGTTTGGTCTGGGCCCTCTGCAGGATGAAAAATGGACTGCGAGTGACCCCCAGAGGTCCGAAGACCCGCATGATGGCCGCGCCTATCCAACGGGCCAACCCAGGCTGACGCATTTCGGGTCGATCGCCAGGTGTCTCCAGGCCGCCTTGGAGAAGAGCTTGCAACGGCAGATATAGGGCTCCGGCCACGATGGTCGCCAGGACTGGAAAGACCCACAGCGGGTACCCCTGGATCCCTTCCCGACGCAGCGGCACCAAGGTCCAGCCGACCAGGGAGTAGCCGCTGATGGCGACAACCAGCACGGCCAGGACGCGATCTAGCGACAGCCCCAGCCACCAGCCCGCGATGCTTCCCGCGCCAACCAGCAGCACTTGCACGAAGAGGCAGTCGCCGAGATAGACCCACCAAACCGGTGATGAGGCAGATATCCCCCCCGGGACCAGCCCAAGCAACCACAGCGGACACCGCCACAAACTTTCGACGGCGGCGGTGAAGAGTGACGTGCCCAGGTGGCGCTGTAGAACCGGAGATGCCAGCAGGACCTCCCGCCTGCCTGCCTTGTGCTCGCTCTCGGCATAAGCCCGAGCCGAGTAGCAAGGCAGCGCGAAGTTGCCAAGAACGAAGAGCACCAGACACCATGAGACGCTTCCGACGCCGACTTCGCTCCAGCCGTCCAAGAGGAGGCACGCCGCGGCGAGCAGCAAGGCCAGCTTCCACGGGGTCTGCCGCCGCCGGCGGCGCTCCAGCCAGACCAGGGGGTTCACCCCTCCATGATAGCAGACCGGTCGTCCTCCACCAAGAACCTGGCCCAGTATGATGTGACAGCTTGTGCCAGTAAGTGCTGCCACATCATACGGAAACTCCAACATCATACCGATTCATGACCTGTCTCGGATAGTCAAGGACCATGGCCGACAACAGCGTGTCGCGGGCTGCTTTGCTGGGGTGGGCACAGCACGACAGGGAGTTGGCGGTGGCCCGCACCGCGTGCACCCGTTGCGCGCCGAACCTTGTCTCAGGATCGGGGGTCGACAGCAACTCCGGTTGCGGTCGATAGGCGTCGACCACGGTTGGCCTGGTCGTCCCCAGCATCGGTGCCATCTTCAACAGCCGGGTGGGCTTCTTCAAGGGACGCACTGTCACCATGGTCTTGACTCCCTTCACGCTGCGGTTTCTTCGCCGCGGCGTTCGACTTCGGCGAGTGCGGCGTCCGACATGCCCTCCCGAGGGGGCGCCCCCAGAAAGTCGCTCAGCCACTTCTGACCGGCCGGATCCGAGACGACCGCCTTGTGGTGCAGCGGCAAGACGTCGGCTTCCACCACCTTCGCCCCGGCCGGAGCCAAGAGAGCGCTCTTCACGAAGAGCAGGCCGTCGCTGGGTCCGGTGGACTCGTTCAATATACTGGGGATGTTGGCCCGATTGCCGGCCAGGAGACCCACTTCGATATGGGGGTCCATGGGCGCCGCCTCGAGGCGGGGCATGAACTGGCCGCTCTCCTCCATGGCCGCTTCAATGCCTTGCGAATGCGAGAACCAGCTCTGCCCCCCATGGTACGTCGTGTAACTCGTCCACCCGTCGGTGAATTCGAACATGGGCAGCGGGTACGTCTTGTCCCACCGATCCAGCAACTGGCCCTGGCCGGGGTAGGCTCCATCGGCGCCGAACCCTTTCTCGCCCGTCCCCACCGACCAGAAGCCGATATTGACCCGGTCCCACGACATGGGGGCGTTGAAGGGCAGCAGGTTAAGGGCCGTGTTGCCGCACGGGTGGCGGAACGAGTAGTCGATGCCCCCGTTGGGTGAGGCGATCAGTCCGATACGGCGCACGTCGTTCTGGTAGGGCGTCATCCACGGTTCCCGGAAGCTTGGCGACCCGACGACGTGCACCGGTACGCCGCCTTTGCTGTGTCCGACCAGGTCGACCTGCGGCACGCCCGCCAGCGCCTTGACCCGTTGGATGGCGTTCATGACCTGTTGCGCCTGGACGTTGTTGTCGTCCTGGTTGTGGGCGAACGTCACCGCATACACCTGATACCCCTGGGCGTGCAACGTGACCGCGGGCCCGTCGTTTGAGCCATCCTCTTTCGGGTCCCAGAAGAAGCGGCCGTCTTTGGTGGCCCCGTGCACCAGGATCACGGGGACGGGATGGACCGGCACCCCCGCGGGCGGATCGCCTGCATAGTGCAACAACACGTCGCCCGAGGGCGGCGTCGCGGTGCCGAAGGCGGCCACGATTTCGGGATTCTTCTGCACCTGCTGGGGGAGAAAGTCGCGCTGCACGAAGTGCGGGTCGGCGTCGCGCAGCAACTCGGTCCATCCCCCGAGCTGGCTTGGCAAGCGGTGCACCACCTTCACCGGGTGCACCCCCGAGGCCGCCGCGGGCCGCACGGTCTGTTTCTGGCGCGGCCACGCCTCACCGAGCGTCACACGATCGACCGAGGCGGGCGCCACATACTTCCCGGTGCGCACGGGGGAAATATCGCCGAGCAGGTCGAGGGTCCGGACCGGAGGAGACACCGACTTGATCATGAGCCACCTTCCACAACAGCAGATTGCCCGCTGAGAGTAGCGTGGCGCTGTTGCACGCGAGTTGCAAGGCGTTCGGTCACCGCTGCCGAACCTGTCCCGCCGTGTTGTGGCGGGTGCTCCTGATGCTTCTTTTGCTGGCGGCCGTGGCCGGCGCCGAGACCGTCTCGGTGACCCACCGCGAGGTCAAGATCGGCGACGGCCCCGACGCCCCCATCTGGAAGGACGTCCCGGTGCTGACCGACTTCACGTCGCAGACGACCTTCAAGAAGGCGGGGGAGCAGACCGAGGTCCAGGTGTTGGCGAGCGACAGCGGTCTGGCGGTGCGCTTCTACTGCCACGACGATGTTCCGAAGCGCATCATGGCCACCAACATGGTCCGCAACGGTGACATGGAGTTCGACGACACCGTATCGTTCGATCTCGATACCTTTCGAGACGGGCGGGGCAACTATGAGTTCGACCTCAACCCGCTAGGCACGAAAAACGGCAGCAACGGGCGAGACAACCAGTGGGACGAGCCCTGGTGGGCCGAAGCGCACCGCACCTCCGACGGCTGGACCGGCGTCATGTTCATTCCGTATCGAAGCCTGAAATACCCGAAGGGCGGCGCCGTGCAGTGGGGCATCCAGTTCTCTCGCCACTTGAAGCGCACCGACGAGACCAGCGCGTGGGCCTTTCCCAGCCGGGAGGCCGTATTCGAGTCGCAGTTCTGGCCGGTGGCCTCCCTGACGGTGCCGCCCATGAGCCTGAAGCCCACGGTGATTCTCACGACGACGGCGGGGCGCCAGGACGACGGCACCCAGAACCTGGGGCAGGCCGTCGACGTCAAGTATCCGCTCAACAAGAACCTGACCGCCAACGTCAGCTTGTGGCCTGACTTCTCCGAAGACGAGCCGGAGCAGATTCTCTTCGCCCCGCAAGACACCAACTTCATCTTCGGCGAGTTCCGCCCGTTCTTTCAGGAAGGCTCGACCTACTTTTCCACCACCGGCGGCGACGCCTTCACCATCTTCAATTCCCGCAAGATTGGCGCGTTCGACGTGGGCACTCGGTTGACCGGCAAGACCGGCGACGTGACGGTCGGCGTGCTCAATGCCAGTGGCGCCAACGGCTTGTCCGACACGGTCGCCAACGTCACCACCGACCTGGTGCCCGGCAAGTTCACGGTGGGAGCGCTGTACGAGCAGGCCAGCGGCGGCGGGGCGGCCACACAGGCGGCCGGGTCGTTCTACGCCCACGACCTGATCGACAAGCACTGGACGACCTCGGTGGAGTTCGGCTGGGCCGGCGACATGACCCTTGACAACACCGCCACGCAGGCCAGCGTCAACCTCAACTCCGGTGAGTGCTGGGCCAATGTCGAATACGAGCGGGTCGGGGCGACCTTCAACCCGTTCCTGGGGTTCGCCACGCTGACCGACATCCAGGGTCCGGTGCTCAGCGCGGGCTGGAACCGCCGTCAGACCCGCTGGTTCGACCGCGTCTCGGTGGGTGGGTCGCTGCAGGACTTCACCCTCGCCAGCGGACCGGGACCCCGGCTGGCCCGCTTCGATCGCAACGTCTACGCCAACGGCAAACTGCACAATCCGATAGACTTCGGCGCCAGTGTCGAATATCTGGCCTTCCTCGGCTTCAACGACCGACACTACTCTGCCAACCTGGGCTACAACTCGGACTTTCCCAACCACTTTGGCATCTCGTGGTCGGGCGGCACTTTTCACGGCCAGCCGTTCGACTCGGTGACCGTGTCGGCCAACGCCTCGCCCAACCCGCATCTGCAGATGAGCATCTCCTATCTGACCGACGACTATCTGCCGCAGACGACGCCGACCCACAATCGGGTCTGGCACGGCGGGGTGACCTGGTTGTGGACGGGCACCCGCTCTCTGACGGTGGCCTTGCGGGAGGAGTCGGGCGGGTTCGTGAACGTCTATACGGTGTATCGCAACGAGTTCAGTTGGGGCAAGCAGCTCATCATCGTGCTAGGCGACCCCAACACGCTGACCAACTCGTCTCGCATTCTCATCAAGCTGGTCAACCGTCTATAGTCGAACGCCGCGGAGGCGCAACGCGTTGGCGATGACCGAGACGGAGCTCAAGGTCATGGCGGCGCTGGCGATCATCGGGCTCAGCTCAAACCCGAATACGCCCGCTGCCAACGGCACCCCTAGCAGGTTGTAGACCAGGGCAAAAAAGAGGTTCTGTCGGATGTTCGACATGGTGGCCGCACTCAACCGCCGCGCCCGGACCAGGGCCAGGAGATCGCCTTTCATCAGCGTCACGGCCGCCGTCTGCATGGCCACGTCGGTGCCCGTGCCCATGGCGATGCCGACGTCGGCCTGGGCGAGGCCGGGGGCGTCGTTGATCCCGTCTCCGGCCATGGCCACTCGGCGGCCCTGGCCCTGCAGCTCTTTGACCACCCGGGCCTTGTCGGCGGGCGACAGCTCGGCGTGCACGTCGTCCAGGCCCAGCGTTTTCGCTACGGCCGAAGCCACCGATTCCCTGTCGCCCGTCAACATCACCAGTCGAAGGCCAGCCTGGCGCAGGTCGGCCAGCGCGGTCGACGCCTCAGGCTTCACGGGATCGTAGGCTTCGATAGTCGCCGCAGCTTCATCGTCGACCGACACGTAAAGCACCGTCTGGCCCTCTGCCGCGGTGGGGAACGTCATCATGAAGGGAAACAT
>DASYBA010000665.1:0-2685 GCA_036501005.1 Candidatus Xenobia bacterium
CGCAGACCCACGAACACCTGTCCGGACTCTTCCACCCAGGCGCGGTTGTCCTGGTCGCCGTGGACGATCAAGAGCGGCGTCGTCACCTTGTCGAGGGCAAAGACGGGTGAGTTCTCGACATAGCGTCCCGGATTCTCCCACAGCGTGCAGTGCATGTTGCCCTGCCCCGTCTCCGTGTAGGCCAGAAAGCTCGACTGGCCGTTGTCGAAGCTCAGGTACTCGTTGACCAGGTTGGCGCTACCGGCCCGGTCAATGGCGGCTTTGAATCGATGGCCATGCGTGATCAAGGCCAGCACGGTGTACCCACCGTAACTGTGCCCCATGACCGCCATGCGCTCGGGGTCGGCGTAACCTTGGTGAATCACGGCATCGAGAGCGGGTTCCACGGCGGCCACGATGTCGGCCACCGGATCTTTGTCGATCGGTATGTCCGGAGCGACCACGATGTAGCCTCGGGAAGCCAGCAAGTGCATGTTGTCGCAGCCACTGTCGCCGAGACCAAAACGGTTGATGCGGCGTGATCCCATCTCCCCTCCATAAACGAGGAACACCGTGGGATACCGGTGCCCGGGCTGATAGTCGGGGGGCAGCAGCATGGCGGCCTTGAGCTTGCCGTACTCGAGGCGTCGGGGTCTGCCCATGGTGTCGTCCCGGAACTCCGGATTGAATACTTGGAGGATGTGGCTTTTTCCGTTCTGGGCCATGCCCAGTTCGAACCCCGTGCGCGGGTCCTCCCGCAAGAAGTAGAGGGGACCCTGGTCTGCCGCCGCGGCACTGTGACAGACCTCATCCAGTTCCACTCGAGCGTGTCCGGTGGCCAGGTCGACGCTGGTCAGGCCACTAGCGAGGAGGTGATCCCATCGGTGGAACAGCGGAGCAGTTGGTCTGGGCTGCGCAACAGCAGGTGCTGATCGTCGAGCCAGATGGGCCCCTGGGTTTCCTGGAAGTACTGGCCGCGGGTGAGCTGCCGCACCGAACCGCCGACCTCGGCGCACATCACCTCAGTCTCGTGGTAATCATTCACCACGGGCTGGGTGAAGCAGGCCACCTGCCGGGAGTCGGGAGACCAGGTCACACCCGTGCCAAAGTCGGAGGCAAAACCCGACATCAGACGACGTGCGCGCCCGCTCTGCAGATCGATGACGTCCAGATCAAACGAGCCGCTCTGGCTGGTGGGGCTGATCTGGCCTCGATACTCCGTATAGGCCACGTGCCGTCCGTCGGGAGAAACCCACCAGCCGCTAGTGAAAGCGTGCGCAGCCAGGCGCCGCACCTGCCCGCTGGAGACCTCGACCAGAGACAAATCCGCCGCCGCTGTCCGGCTGGCCAGGGTTTCGGCCTCGGGGGTCTGAGCATCGTAGACGTGCACCGGCTGTCTTCTGTCGTTCTCTGCCCCCGTCCCGGGGCGGGGCGGATTCTCTCGTCTCGCGGCCTCACGAATGCTCAAGCCACGCGGGAGGAGCTTGACGATGAGGCTTCGCCCGTCTGGAGTCCAGACCGGCCGTTCCCAGCCTACTCCCAGCCACACCACCTCTGGACAGACGCGTCGCAGACGGCCTTGCGACCACATCCAGAGACGAGCCGATCCATCCCGGTCCGACACGAACGCCAGGCGTGATCCATCCGGGCTCCACACCGGGGCGAAGCTGGTTCCATGGCCGGAAGTCAGGTTGCGAACGGACGCGGAGCCGGCGTCGGCCAGCCAGATGTCGTTGCCAATCGACTCAGCAAACACTCCGGTCCGCGAACGATAGCTGTCTTCTTCCAGCATGTCTTGCTGCCGAGATGGCTGCATCACACAGTAGGCCACTTCACGTCCATCCGACCGGACCGCCATGGGCATTCGCCAACCCGGCTCGAGGGCATCGATGACCTGGGCGGGCTCGAGGGGCCGGGCCAGGGTCGATGCCGCCATAAGCAATACCAGACCGATCGAGCGCCAGACCCAGTGCATGAACTTGAACCTCCCGTCGCGGCTAGACTCGATAGGGCCGCCGGGGCGTTGTTTTGCACTGTGCAGCCTGTTCCCCCAAGGGAATCGCGGGGGTCGTCCCAGAACTTTCCGGCATGTCGTTGATCGGACAGGATCGGGCGGAGGCAGCCAAGAGCTACCTGCGCCGCTCGGCTGAGTTGGCGACGTGGTTCAAAGCGCTCGACGTCGCCACCATGTTGGCGGGCATCTGGCTGGTGCTGGCATGCCTCAGCGGGCGCCCGGGCTGGGGGTTGACGCCGTTCGCCCTGTGCCTGGTGGCATCGGCCTTGGCGACCCGCTACCAGCGCCGGTACATCCAGTTGGCGCACCAGGCCACGCTGGAGTACCAGACCCAGAACCCTCACGTCGACGACGGCTGCGATTGCGGCTCTATCTAGCGATGCTGCCCATCGAACCGGCCATTCTCAAACGTCTGCAGAACGAAGGGGTCATCTGGCTTACCACCGTGTCGCCGGACGGGCAGCCGCAGGCCTCGGTGGTGTGGTTCCTCTGGCAGGACGACCATTGCCTGATCTACAGCAAGGCCGATGCGCCCAAGCTGGCAGCCATCCGCCAGCATCCCAAGGTGGCCCTCAACCTCAACAGCAGCGCACAGGGTGGAGAGGTGGTGACCTTCGACGCCACGGCGCAGATCGTGGCCGAGCACCCGACGGCCGACAAGGTGCCGCAGTATGTCGAGAAGTATCGCGACG
>DASYBA010000666.1:0-6735 GCA_036501005.1 Candidatus Xenobia bacterium
GAGGTAGCTGCCGATGAGCGAGATCTGCTTGGCAAACAGTTTCCAGATGTCGAGCGTCACCTTGGATCCGGTGTGCGCTCCACACGTCACCAGCCGGCCGTTGCGGGTCAGGCAGTCGACACTGGATTCGAAGGTCGCGGCCCCAACATGTTCGAAGACGACGTCGACCCCCCGCTTGCCGGTCACCCGCTTGACCTCGTCGACCAGGTTCTGTCGGTTGTAGTTGACGCCGTGGTGAGCCCCTAGCTCGCGAGCCCGGTCCAGCTTTTCGTCGGAACTGGCCGAGGCGATGACGTGCGCTCCGCAGAACCTGCCCAACTGCACCGCGGCCGATCCGATACCGCTGCCGGCCGCAATGACCAGCAGCGTCTCGCCGGGGCGCAGACCGGCCCGCCCCAGCAGCATGTGCCAGGCGGTCAGCATGGACATGACCGACCCCGCCGCATCTTCATACGAGACGTTGTCCGGCAGCGGTATGGCGTTGGTCGCTGGAATACGCAGGTACTGGGCGTACCCGCCGTGGGCGGCCAGGCCCACCGCCTGCGCCTTGATGCAGATGTTGTCTTCGCCGGCCAGGCAGTGCTCGCAGCGCCCGCAGGAGAGCCGGGTCAGCACCGCGACCCGCTGGCCTACCTTCACGTGCTTGACGAATTCGCCGACCGCCGATACCTGCCCGGCCACCTCGCACCCCAGGATATGGGGCATGGGGATGGTCACGGGCACTCGTCCTTCACGGGCGAGAATGTCCAGGTGGTTCAACCCGCACGCCCGCACCTTCACGACGACGTCTTGCGGCCCCGGCACTGGATCGGGAAAATCCTTGAAACAAAGCTGGTCGCGGCCCCCGTGGGCCTCCAGCACGACTGCTTTCATCGAAGCCTCCTCCGCCCTACCCTACCGGGCTTTGCCCCCCATCCGCTGCGCTGGGCGAGCGGAGCTCGGCGCAACGCGCCCCGACTTACCACCGGATGAGCGAACTGCCCCACGTCAGGCCCCCGCCGAAGGCGGCCAGGAGCACCAGGTCACCCGTCTTGATGGACCCGTCACGCACGGCCTCGTCCAGGGCTATGGGCACGGTCGCCGACGAAATGTTGCCGTATTTCTGAATGGTCATGTAGACCTTGTCCAGCGGGAAGTTGATCTGGCGGGCCACCATCTGCAAAATGCGCCCGTTGGCCTGGTGGGGCACGAGCCAGCGCACGTCTTCGACGGTCTTGCCGTTGGCCGTCAAGGCTTCGGTACAGACCTCGGAAAAAAGGCGCACGGCCAGTTTGAATGACTCCGGGCCCTCCATGCGAATGAAGTGGCGCTTCTTGTCGACCGTCTCGTGCGAGATGGGCGAGACGGCAGAGCCGCCGCCGGGGTATTGCAACATGTCGGCATGGGTGCCGTCGGTGTGGAGGTGCGTGCTCAAGATGCGGCTGTGTCCGTTGTTGCCGATGGTCGAGGTCATGACGACTGCGCCCGCCCCGTCGCCCCACAGAATGCACGAGCTCCGATCGTCGTAGTCGGTGGCCCGCGTCATGGTCTCGCCCGCCACCACCAGCACGTAACGAGCTGTGCCCGCCTTGAGAAACTGCTCCGCCACGTTGAGGCCAAACAAAAAGCCTGAGCACGCCGCGTTCACGTCGAACGACACCGCCTGCATGGCGCCCAGCTTGCCCTGCAGCCAGGCCGCGGCCGACGGACAGTGCGTGTCGGGAGTGATGGTGCAGAAGATGATGACGTCGAGTTCGGAGGACTTCAGGCCCGCGGCTTCCAGCGCCCGCTGGGCAGCCCGATAGCCCAGATCCGAGGTCGCTTCTGTCGCCGGCGTCCTGCGCCGCTCCTTGATGCCGGTGCGGCTGGTGATCCACTCGTCGGTCGTATCGACCAGCTTCTCCAGGTCGGCGTTGGTGATGATGCCCTCCGGGACGTACGACCCCGTGCCTACGATGCGCGCATTGACCATTATCGTTCCCCAACGGCCAGAAGCTCGGCCGAGTGCTTGTCTTCGCGCCCCAGGACATGCGAGGTGCGGTGCTTGCGGGCCAGCAGGTCGCGCCCCACGACCAGCCGCTGGATCTGGTTGGCGCCTTCGTAGATCTGGGTGATCTTGGCGTCTCGCATGATGCGATCGAGCGTGCGCCCACGGAAACAGCCGTAGCCGCCCATGAGCTGGATGGCGTCGACTGACACCTTCATGGCCGTGTCGGTGGCGAAGAACTTGGCCCCGGCTGAGAACTGGGTGGCGTCGGGGTGGTTGGCATCGACGGCGTGTGCCGCCCGCGACACCAACAATCGCGAGGCGTCGATGGCCACCGACATGTCGGCCAGCATCATCTTGACCCCGTCCAGCTTGCCCAGGGCCTTGCCGAATACCTGGCGCTTGCGGCAGTGGTTGACGGTGATGTCCAGGGCCGCCTGGGCCAGGCCGACCGCCTGCGCGCCGATGGCGGGCCGGCTCCGATCCAGCGTGCGCATGGCCAGCTTGAAGCCGTCTCCATCTCCGCCGTCGCCGGCCAGCTCGTTCTCACGAGGCACCTTCACTCGCCGCATGATGAGCGACGTGGTGGGCGTGCCCCGCATGCCGAAAAGATCGTTCTTGGGCGTGATGGTGAAGCCCGGCGTGCCTTTGTCGATGACGACCGTGGTGTAGCCCTGCTCTTCGCCGTCTTGCATGCGGCGGCCAAAGATGACGTAATGCTCGGCAATGCCGCCATTGGTGACGAACCACTTGCTGCCGCTGACCTCGAAGTGGTCGCCCTTGTCGACGATGCGGGTGTCGATGGAACGGGCGTCGGAGCCGGCCCGAGTCTCGGACAGGGCGAACGCAATGCAGCGTCGACCGGAGATGCTCCGGGCATAGCGTTCTCGCTGGCCCGCGTTGCCCATCAGCATGACGGGGAGCGTGCCGGTGCCCTGCACCACGGCCAAGAGCGCCAACCCCCCGGAAAACCGGGCGATAGTCTCGACTGCGCAGCATAGCGACGTGATGCGGGGGTCTCCGCCGTGCTCCGGCGGCAACATCAGCGACAGGACCCCGGCTTCCCACAACCGCTCGGCCATGGGCCACGAAAACTCATCGGTTTCGTCCATGCGGTCGAGTTCGGGGAGGTGCTCGTTGAGCATCTCCTGGAGGTGGTTCGTCAGCCGCTGCTGGCGTTCGTCAAGCAAATCAAGCATGCATCAAGGTCCTCAAAAGCCGGCCTGTGCTTCGGGTCACCCCTTGCTATCCCTCCTGGGGTCGGCGACTTCGGCCCGCCGGGCGCATGCCCGCCCATGCGGGCCGACCCCAGCACCATTTTTTTCACGACTTTGTAACATTCCGGCGCCAAAGTTCAAATTCAGGCTGCTACCATGAAGACAGCTAAAAAGAGAGTGTGCTTTGGAGGATCAGAACATGCAGATCGGGAGCTTTGCGTCTCTCAAGGATTTCGCCGTGCGCGCCCCGCAGCAGGACCGGGAGTTTTGCGACGCCATCTCCGATGCGGGCAAGAGGGTCATCAAGAACGCCCTCCAGACCTATTCGAAGGCCAACCGTTCCCGCCAGGAAAGCGACGCCGCGGTAGATGATCTGACCGACCTCGAAAGAGCCTTCAAGGCGGTCGTCGACCGAACCACCCACGAGACGGCCGACAACCAGGCCAAGATTAGCGCCACCGTCCAACAACTGAACAGCACCGGCCAGGCCGACGGTCGGCTGCGAGCCAGTCAGACTACCCCTCTCAGCAACGAGCACCAGCACCAGGTGCCCGGATGGCATTGCTACGGCAGCAGTTACTACGGTAACAACGGCGATACCGACAAGGTCATCGAGCGCGGTACCCAGGTGCTGCAGGCCGAGACGGCCGCCCCGGTGCTGCCCAAGACCGACGAGTTGACCGGTCTGCGGTCTTTCATCGGCGACCTGCACACCGTGGCGGGCCTGTATGCCGCCGCGGTGGCCATCCCCGGCATCCCGTCGGTGACGGTCGATTCCTTCGCCCGAGAAGAGATGGACAGCACGGCGCAGGAACATGACAACTCGTCTTTCTCCGGAACACAGAACAGCGCTGCGGCCTCCCTGCTGCTCCTGGGGGGCCAGCGCTCGACCAGTTCGGTGGCCGGGGGGAGCACGACTGACGCCAGCAGCGTCCGGCATTTCGACAAGACCTCGACCGACGAACGCATCGTCCCGGTGTTGCGGGACCTCACCGAGCGCCTGGATCAGGCGCAGATCGCTCCAGCCCAGGACGGAGCCATCAACGGCTATCAGAACGTGCACGAGACTCGGACCGACGTGCAGCACTACGGCATGTTCAAGCGGAAGACCCGGGACGTTCCCGTCACCCTGTACTGGAAGCAGGACGGCGCGAACAGCGGCTACGGCCAGGACGCGGCTACCATGGTGCGGAATCTCTGCACCGAGCCGTTTGAGCCCTCGCACCTGTCGGTTCCGCAGAACGGCATCTCGGCCTACGTGACCGTGCCGGCGCCCACCGCGAGATAGCGGTTGCCTTGCCAACGGGCCCCGGGGAAGTCTTCCGGGGCTCTTTTCATGTCTTTGCAACGAGATTTTAACAATCTGTTAACAAACAGGCCGTGCTCTATGCCGTAAAGTTAACAAAGAGTTCAAAACCGTAGGGAGACGAGCCATGGACGGGAACACGATTCGTCGGGGCAGCATCACCACAGGAGACATCAGGGGCAACGGGATCGCCATCGGCACCGGCCAGTCAGCCGGTACGGGGGAGATCGCGGTCGGCAACGTGGTCGCCGACAACGTCTCCATCGGTCATGACGCATCCACGACCCTGAGTACGCCCGCCGGGCTGAACTTCGCCACGACGTCCACCACCACGGCTGCGGGCACCGTCATCTCGACGACCACGACGCAGGCTCCTCCGCCGGCCCCGCCCCAGCCCCCGCCCCCCGCCGTGCCGCAGCAGGATCAGGGCTGGAACGTGGCCGGGGCTCGTCCCCAGCCTCCCCCACGGCCGACGGCCGCCGCGGCGCCCCCTCCCCCGCCCCCCGGTGCCCCCAAAATGCATCCGATCCTGACGTCCCTCCTGGGGCCCACTCGGGCGGCCCGGCTCGGCCAGGCCCTCAGCCCGCTGACCGGGCCTCCGCCGCTGGGACCGAACCCCAGCGCCGGCCAGGTTCGCTCCTTCATCGCGGGCCAGCAGCAACAGTTGGCCACCAGTTCGGTCGTGCCCCACGGGCCGGCCACCCCGATTGAAGAACGGGGCGCCAGCCAGAACGCCAACTACCAGGACCTGGCGGCGTTCGCCAAGGCCCACGGCAGCCTGGACGGAACCGCCATCACCGCCGACTCGACCTACGGCCAGGACAGCTTTCATGTCCGTGAGGCCCGCCAGTCCACGGTCGACCACATCAACAATTTTACCAACACTTTCAACCACGCCGCCACCCCCCAGGAGCGGCAGGTCGTCGGCCGGCCCGATACGGACTTGACCCGGTTGAGCACGGCCGACCTGCTCAATCGACGGCAGATGATGGACGCCGCCTACCAGAAGGGGCTGCTGCCGACGGGAACCCCCTTCCACGCCGCCTACCAGGCGTTGAGCCAGAGCCTGGACATGCAGGCTCGCACCGAGGGGAACGTCTACCACAAGTGGGCGGGGATGCGGCCTCCCAATGCTCCGCCTCCCAACCTCTCGCCGCTGCAGCAGGGGTACTACGCCGCTTCGCCCTTTGCGCCTCAGGCCGCGGCGCCTTCGCCCCAGGCCGCCCCGCCGCCCCAGGCCGCCCCTCCACCCCAGGCCGCCCCTCCACCCCAAGCGGCTCCGCCGCCTCCGCCCGGGGCTAGCGCGCCCCCTCCCGCCGCGCCGCCTCCTCCGAATCCGAGTCGCCCGGACAACACCCCCATCACCCGGGAGTCCACTCGAGACCAGGACCGGGCCAGCCTGGGCCAGGTCGGCAAGAACACGTGGAATGCGGCGCAGAACTTCATCGCGGTGCGGGGCCGGCAGGCCTACCCGCAGGAGCAGAACCCCCTGCAGCAGATCGAATACACGGCCAACCAGTACGGCCAACAGCGTGGCTACCAGCCGCTGAGCACGCCCGATCTGCTGGTGCGCCGAGACCTCATGCAGCAGGCCTACGACCGAGGCGCGCTGCCCCAGGGCACGCCCGTCCATCAAGCCTTCCAGGCGTTCTCGCAGGCGGTGGACCTGCAGGCCCGCACCGAGGCCAACCTGCAGCAGAAGTATGCAACCGATCGGGGCGGCGCCCCTCCCGCCGGCCTCTCTCCGCAGCAGCAGGCGTACTACACGGCTTCGCCTTTCGCGAACCAACCCGCCGCCGCCCAGGCTGCCCCCCAACCGCAGGCCGCCAAGGTGGATCTGCCGTCGGCCCGCGCCGCCACCCAGCAGTCGCTGCGGAACTACAGCGCCGCCCTCGCCGATCCGCGCACCGACGACAACCAGAAGGGCGCTTTGAAAACTGCGCTGGCGTCGGGTCGCCCGGCCAACTACGACAGCCTGCCGCCGTTGGACAAAATGCTCATCGATCGGAACTCCATCCAGGGTGCGGTCACTCGCGGCCAGATTCCGAAGAACAGCCCGCTGGGCGCCGCGTTTTCCGACTTCTCCGCCGCGCTCAACAATGAGGCCAGCGCCACGACAGAGGCGGCCACCCAGGGCCCGCTGGCGGCATCCCACCAGGGCGTCCAGCAGGCGATCCAGGGGCTGGACCAGGCTCGGCAACACCCTTCCAGCCAACAGTACGAACAGACCATGGGCCAGGCCATCA
>DASYBA010000667.1:0-5515 GCA_036501005.1 Candidatus Xenobia bacterium
ATGGGGCAGGCCGCCGATGAACTGGGTGGCCTGCTCGATGAGGGCGTCGATGCCGTTCAGGTTGGGACGGCCGTTGTAGTGGCAGGTGAGCCAGTCGTCCTTCACCAGCAGGTTCCAATACTTGGCCCCCAGTTGGGCTTCGACGGCCTTGGTGATCTGTTGGTTGGCGGCTTCAGCATGGTCTGTCTGCAGCACGTAGGAGCGGGAGAGTTTGGGGTGGGTGAGGGCATTCTGCGCGGGTTTCGCGCCGCTGGGCAGGTGCACCAGCGTCATGGGGGGCAGTCGCTTCCAGTTGCGGGCCACGTAGACCAGGAGCGGGGCAGCGCCCTCGCGTTCCACCGTGCACACGCAGAAACGCACCGCCATCTCGTTGCCCAGGACGAAGTCGCAGCCCTGGTCTTCCAACACCACGGGCTCGCCATTGCCGGTCGCAGCCGCGATGGACACGGTCGGGGCCACCCAGAATTCGGCGTCGCGAAAGCCCGCCATGGATTCCCGGTCTGCAAAGAAATTCCAACCTCGCTCGCCGCAGAACTGCTTGAGCTGATCCTCGGTGACGGATTCTTGCGTGACCTTGATCTTGTCGCCCCGCTTGAGCCAGTTGAACATGCTCTTGTCCGGTTCCGCCGGCGAGGGTCGGAAACCTCCTGTGAGAGGTTAATCGGGCCCCGCGGCGGACTAACAGATCATGAAGAAGCGTCTTGTCATGATGGCGCTGGGGGTAGTTCTGCTCGCTTGCTCCGGCGTGCTCGACTGGCGCACGACCGTGCGATCGCAGGAGGACTCCGCGTGGGTCGCCCACACCTACCAGGTCATCGCCGCATTGCGAGAGGTCCGGGTGGACCTCAAGCAGATGGAATCCAGCCGTCGAGGCTATGCGCTGACAGCAGACCCGACCTTCCTGACCAGTTTCGCCCAGGCTGACGAGCGCCTGGCTGGGGCCTTGCAGGACGTCGGGCGGCTGACGGTCGACAACTCAGGGCAGCAGAGCAGACTGAATGTCCTGACGCCGGCCGTGGCAGAGCGGGTTGACCAGTTGCACCAGGCCCTGCACGCCCCAGCCGGCGAGGCATCGCCCTGGACGGAGAAGGGCGCCGTGACCGGACAGCGAGTCGAGGTCGACCTGCAGGGCCTGGAGGATGCCGAGCAGGCGTTGCTCGTCGAACGGGCGGCACGGGCTGGGTTGAGCTCAGTCCGTTCCTTGACGACGGTGGTTTTGGCTGACGTGTTCGGGTTGTTGCTGATGGGCGGGGCGTTCTGGCTGGTCTGGCGGTATGCCGGCGAGATCCGCCGGTCGGAGCGCGAGCGACGGCGGGCCAACGACTTTCTCGACGCCGTGGTGGAGAACATTCCCTCCATGATCTGCGTGCGGGAGGCTGAGGGCCTTCGGGTGGTGCGGACCAACCGCGCCGGGGCCGCGCTGCTGGACGAGGGGGAGAAGGCCGAAGACCGGGCGGCGGTGGAGAGCGGGCAGCCGGTGGACATTCCCGAAGAAGTCATTGGCGACCGGGTGCTGCATACCCGCAAGGTGCCTTTGCAGGTCGAGGGGAGTGGCCGATTTCTCTTGTCGATATCGGATGACATCACCGAGCGGAAGAAGACGGAGAAAATGAAAGAGGAGCTGCTGGCCCTGACGACCCACGAGCTCCGCTCTCCTTTGACGTCGATTAACGGCGCCTTGCAGTTGTTGGTGGGCATGGCGAGCGGCGTGCCGGAGCAGTTCAAGAAGATGGCGGACATCGCGTGGCGCAATGCCCAGCGCATGGCTCGCCTGGTGGATGACTTCCTGTATGTCGAGAAGCTGGACTCGGGGGCCATGGCGTTCGATATCCAGAAGTTCCCGGTGGGGCCGTTCCTGAACGAAGCGGTGGAGCTGAACGGGCCCTACGGAGAGCGCCTGGAGGTGCGATTTGTGATCGCTCAGCCCGGGCCGGAGGGGGCGGTGTCGGCGGATCGGGATCGGCTACTCCAGGTGGTCACCAACCTGATGACCAATGCGGCCAAGTTCTCACCCAAGGGGGCCGAGGTGGTGGTCAGTGCCACCCGGGTGGAGGGGGGGCTCCGACTGGCGGTGACCGACACGGGCTCGGGTATTCCAGAGGCTCACCGGTCGAAGATCTTCCAGCGTTTCGGACAAGTGCCTGGCCACCGCGCGGGCGGCACGGGGCTGGGACTGAACATCGCCCGTTCGATGATCGAGAAGATGGGCGGAACCATTGGATTCGATACGACGGAGGGAAAGGGCACGACCTTCTGGGTCATCCTCCCCCTGGCGTAGCCCGCTTGTCCAGGGGCTGCCGCGTCGGAGGGTATCCGAACCAGAAGGCGTACCTGGTATTGGGGGCCTCACCGTCCGTGTCGAACCAGAGTCCGCACACAGCCCCAGTGTGCGGACGCAGCGAGGACACGGGACTTGTCGCCCAGACCACAGCCGGGCCGACAACCAATAGTTGCTGCGGTCAGGTAACTTCCTCCCCCTGTCTATGTATCGCTTGCGGGCAATACCTCGACCGGGAAATGAGGTATGTATCGCATACTGGTAAACATACAGTGACTGGCGGCCATTGGCTTGCTTGCGCCCCGTCCCGCCCAGACTGACGCCCGACCCCGCCGAACATCCGCCGCCTCGGCAACCATTCTCTTTGCTCTGTACGCCTGGGTCTTGTACCTTGCCAGGAAGATGCTGTCGGTATCGCCTGGCGGTGATACATAGTGTGAGTGGCCTGCGGGCGACGACGGGCGTCGGTTCTGCGATGCCCCACCGCGGTTCCGCAGGCGGGGGCACCTCCTGACCACGGTCGACAGGTTGCAGCAAGTGGTGGCAGAGGCGGTGGCCATGCAGGAGCAGGGTCGGCGCGACGCAGGGCCACCATCTCGTGTTTCAATCTCAGGGAGGGGGTGACGAACCCGGGACCAGAGCGCAGTATGTGCCTGTCATCATCTCCAGTGCATTCACCGTGGGCGCATGCGGGCTCGCGGTCACGCCCCCGATGGCATCGTGTGGGAGGTGGGCATCCGCCCTGACGGCGTTGCCAGTCGGGTCTATCTCAATGATACCCTGGTGGCACAGCTCCCGTGAGACGCCCCTGTTGTAACGAGCTTGTTAACCCAAGGACGGCGGGTCCCATCCCGAAAAAGCCGCCATGAGCCGTCATGACTGGCCTTTGTCCGATAGTCCTGCCCCCCTCGCTTGTTCACAACCCGTTGGAAACGAGAACAAACGCTTTACACCGTGGCTATGGTTTCTCCACCCCGGTCGGGGTATTATAGTGACACAGGAACGAATCGCCTGTATCGAACGCCCGCCGCACCGTCCGCTCTGGACCTGCCTGCGGGCCCTCAGCCAGGCTGTCGAGCCAAATCTTTCCCTAAGCGCACTCCGATCAATATCCGTCGAGCGTAGGCCAAAACCTACGCTCAATTTTTTTTCGGGCATCTATTCCGACCGGTGAGCGTAGCGCCGGGAGTCGTCAGCGTCTGACCTGTTTCCCGCAGCGTCTGAGCCCTGCCAGAATCATCGGCCATGCATGGTCACACATCAAGCCGGCTGGGCCTCCAACAACTGCTTGATGCCGCCGAGCAGCACGGACCAGCCCCGGTACAGGCGGGGGTCAGCCCCTTGCCCCAGCCCGCCATGGGTCACCTTGACCCAACAGTGTTCACCGACGGGGCGGATCTCCCAGGTGACCTGGAACGTCTCCTGGTCTCGGGCAGGGTCGATCCACAGGACGTGATAGGTATGCACGAGACGCCGCGGTGGCTCCGCTTCCAGCACTTCACCTTCCCACACGGGCATGATACTGGACGATTCGATACGAGAGCCTGGCTGCCAGTCGGACTTGATCCCCACGCCAAAGTTGTATTGACGATGCAGGTCTTCCCGAGTGATGCTCTCCCAGACTCGTTCTGGGGTCGTTCTGACAAAGGTTTCGAAGACTTTTTCCATGGCCACCCACCCCCAGTTCCATGATAGGTCCTCTGCCACGGCACACCGAACCCGGCACCGTGCCCGTCTATTTCTATTCCAATCTCCAAGAATACGGCTGCTTCTCCAATTTCTCCCCCCATGGCCTCGAACTGGATGGCCGATGGTGGCCCACCAGCGAGCACTACTTCCAGGCGCAGAAGTTTGCCGGCACCGACCACGAAGAGGCCGTGCGGCGTTCTCGCACGCCGAAGGATGCAGCCGACATGGGGCGCCAGCGCCACCGACCGCTCCGACCCGACTGGGAGTCGATCAAAGAAGACGTAATGCGGCGTGCCGTGCTGCAGAAGTTCACCCAGCACGCCGACATCCGGGACACGCTTCTGGCGACGGGGGACGAACCCATCGTGGAAAACGCGCCGGGCGACTATTACTGGGGCTGTGGGGCGGACGGAACCGGCAAGAACCGCCTCGGCGCCATCCTCATGGAAGTGCGCGAGAAGTTGCGTCAACCGCCCGCCGACGGATCGGGCGGATAGCCCCCGAAGCCGCCGAGGACATTGCGGCGGAACCCGATCGCTTCCAGCACTCGATAAAAGACGGCCTTGTACGTCGACGGACGGGGTATCGAACACCGCGATGGAGGCTGGTCATCCCCGACCCCCCTCGAGAGAATCTCCATCCCCGCATCTTGCCAGCGGGTCAACGTGTGGCAGAGATCGGCCAGGGGAGGGCCTGGCCGAGCCTGGACCAGGATCGCCTGGCGCAGTCCGTGGGAGAGGAGCAGGTTGGCACTGGGGAAGTCCGTCGTGAACACGACCGCGCGGTTGTCGAACACGCGGCTCTGCCCCGTTCCGATACTGCGCTCGGCGTGCAGGAGAAAGGCCGGCGGGGCGTCGTCGGGCAGGGTCGGCAAGCGGGACGCCCCCGCCAGCAGGGCCGCCATCAAGGGTCGAACGTCCACCTGCGCCGCCGAGCCCACGACTGGAGCGGGCAGAGCGTTGTAGAGGGGCACCGGTCGGTAGCCGCGGCGGGCCGCCTGGAGACCGACCCAGACCGCGTCGGCCCCCGGCAAATCCAACACGAGGACCACGGGTTGGGACGGCAGCCAGGCCAGATCGTAACACGGCGGGGCCTCGTCGGCGGCCATCTCCTCCAACGCCGAAAACAACACCGGTTTGACCCACTGCGACCAACGCGCGGTCTCTGGCGCCCACGCCTGGTAGACGGCCGCCCGATCAATCATGATCGCCCACCAGCAGAGCCACGTCGGTGGCGTGTCCGTCCACAAAGGGCCGACGGGTCACTCGAGCATAGGCGCCTGCCGTCTTGCCGTTGACCGTGTACACCCCGATACAAGACAGCAGGTCTCCCCACGGGGTGGAGACGCGAAGGGGTTCGAACCGCCGCTGCACGATCCAGCGCTCCGGGCGCCGACGAGCCTGGCCGGAAAGCTGGGCCCAGCGCGGCGCTGGCGTCACGTCCACGGCCGCCACCGTATCGCCGGTGTTGCACCAGGCCGCCTTGAGCACCCAGCCAGGATCGTCCTGCCAGCGCACGTCCCGCGGATCGGCGGTGACCGGCAGAAGC
>DASYBA010000668.1:0-3779 GCA_036501005.1 Candidatus Xenobia bacterium
CGTGGCGACCCGCCAGAAAGCCATTCAGGACGACTTGAACCAGGCCCAGACCATCTATACCCAGATGGCTGCCGACCGCTACAAGTGGATCAGCACCATGCAACGCATCTGGGCCGACATGAATACCAGTATTCTGGAAAATCTGATGGCCATGGTCAAGAACAAGATCCAGACCTTCAACAAGATGAACGAAGGTATCATTGGCGCTCTGTTCGGCGGCTAGGAGTTCGACCGAAAACCTATTGGCCGGATGACCCCCCAAGAAGCTGCCTGCCGACTGGCGACCGAGTTCCTCAAGCCTCGTGCCGAAGCGGTCGATCGTCTCGATCTGCCCTTGGCCGAGAACCTGCAGGCCCTGGCGGCGGCCGGCCTCGCCGGCTTGACCATTGCAGAGGCCGATGGGGGGCTGGGGGCCAGCCCCGAAGTGCACCGCACCGTGGCCCGCGAACTGGCCGCGGCCTGCGGCGTCACCCACTTCACGGTCGCCCAGCATTGGAGTGCCTGCCACTTGCTGGCCACCGGCCAGGCCGAACCTCTCAAGCGTCGGCTCCTGCCTGAACTCGCCCGCGGCCAGCGCTGGGTCGCCATCGCCTTCGCTCACCTGCGGCGCCCGGGGCCGCCGGTGTTACGGGCGACCCTGCAGGACGGCGGGTGGATCCTCGATGGCGAAGCCCCCTGGCTGACCGGTTGGAGCCTCATGGACAGTGCGGTGGTGGGAGCGACCCAGCCAGACGGCTCTTTTGTCTACGTCTGGACCCCCCTGGCGGGCCTGGTGGCATCACCACCGCTGCGGCTCTGCGCCATGGAAGCGTCGGCGACGGTTCGACTGACGTTCTCGCAGTGGTTCGTCCCGCTGGAGCACACCCTGTTCGTCACCGATCTGGAGGCGACCCGGATACAAGACCGAGCCAACGTGCTGAGGGCCACCAGCATGACCCTGGGGTGCAGTCGGGCCGCCGTCGAGCTGGTCGAGGCGCTCGCCGCCAAACGCCGGCTGGATTCAATTCGCCAGGCGGCAGAGCGGCTGCGGGCCAGGTACCAGGCCTTGGTGACGGCCATCGATGCGGCCGGGGCTGACTTTGACGCCAACCTTTCACTGCGGCTGAAGTCGATCGAACTGGCCGTACACGCCAGCCACGCCGCGGTGGCGGCAGCCAGTGGGGCGGCCAACCTGCGGGATCACCCGGCCCAGCGGCTGTATCGAGAAGCCATGTTCTATACCGTGCAGGCACAGACCCACGAGGTGCTCGAGGGGCTGATGGACCAGGTCCCGTGATTAGCCCTCTATCGGCCCCCGCTCTCGAGGTAGACGCTGGCTAGTAGCGCGAAGTCGATGCCGCACAGTTCCCCTGAGCTGCCAGCCGGGGGTCGCTTCGCTCCTCGAGCCATGCTCGCCAGCGAAGCGGATGGGGGGCGGCAGCCCTACAGCGTCGTCGAAGCGTCGATGTACATCTCCTCGAGCTTATGGCGGTTGCGGCGGTTGATCATGATGGCGTTGTTGAGCATGCCGTTGCCGTCTCGCACCAGTTCCAGCCCCGCATCCAGATGCTGGCCGTCTTCGTCTTCGACGTAGACCCGCATCTCGGCCAGGCCCCGGCAGAACAGGTCAATTCCGGCCAGGCCCATCTCCATCTCCTCGCGGAAGTCTTCGACCGCCTCCGACGGGATCTCCGTGTCCCGGATGGTCGCTTCCTTTTCCATGATGAGCTCGATGGTCGTGTCGACGAAGTGGGTGAAGTCTTCGTGAGACATCTGCCCAGCGCGAACCTTGTCGGCCTCGTTCTTGACCTTCTGAAAGCGGCCATCGACGTAGGGGGGCGGGACGAACTCGTTGCTCTGCTGCACCTTGGGCAAACTGGCGTTGCACTGCAGGCAGAATCTAGCCCCGGAGGCGTTATCGGCACCACACCTGAAACAAATCAACCAAACAACCTCCTGGCGATGATGGACGTAGGTTTGTTGTGGGTGCCTGATTTTCCTTTCCCGGCACTTGTGCCGGTGGGCTCGTGCAGGTAGAATCGCTGGGAAGGACAGGAGGTCGACATGCGACGGGCGTCTGCTTTGTTTCTGGTGGGAGTATTGGCGTTTTCCCTGCTTGGGCTTGCTCCGACCCGGGCCAATGACTCCCAGGCCCGGCAGATCCTCGACCATCTCTACATGAGTAGCGGCGGGCCCATCCAGGATTTGATGATCGACCTGGAATGCAGCATCCTGCCCCCCGGCGAGACCAACGGCAACCTCCAACTGACGTCCCGCGACAAAATCTTTTTCAAGAGGCCCAACAAGCTCCGCGACGACTCCATCATGTTCGCCCCGGGCAATCAACTTAACGGCACCACGACGTCCTACATCCGCGACGGCGTGAACATGTGGGTGTACACCTCGTGGTCGGATCACCCGGCCAAGGAGTTGGACGACCAGCCGACCGGCTCGGTCCGCATTCCCTTCTTCATCCAGCGCTACCCGCAGGATGCCAGCAAGGACTTCAGCGTGGTGGGGCACCAGTCGGTCAATGGGGTGCCCGCTACGGTCATCAAGGTGACGACCCCTAGCGACCCGCCGGACGTCATGACCGTGTGGGTCGACACCGACAAGTGGGTGCCTCTCAAGACCGAGCACGTCGTGGCGAAGAAACCCAAGGGCACGTTGCTGCGGCGGGTGCTCTACAAGGACGTGCGTAAAGCAGCCGACGGACGCTGGTTCCCGCTGCAAATCGAGATCTATGAAGACGACGTGCTGACCCAGGTGATTGTCTACAAAACGCTGAGCATCAATACCGGCCTGCAGGACACGCTGTTCGAGCCCATGGCCCGGTTCACGAAGTAGACGGGGGCAGATCCCGAATGGCCTGCTGGAGTTGGGGCAAGGTTTCCTCGACCGACTGGCGCAGCTCGTGCCAGGCTTTCCAGTTGCGGGTCAAGGCCGCATTGAGCAGATCGCAGGCCAGTCGCGCCTGCTGCACGCCCGCCTGCAAGCCGGCCGCGTCCCGCACCAGGGAGGCCAGCCTCAGCGTCTGGATGGCGCCTAGCCAGGCCTGGATGCCGGCCACCCCCATGGCCATCTGCTCCCCGGCCTCGGCCGCCACGTCCGGCGTCATCTCGATGGAGCTGAGCTGCTCGAGCTGGGCCCGCAGCGCCGCCTCCCGTTGATCCAGGACGTGGGCGTACTCAGGCTGGGTTAGCTGGCCTGCTGCGAACTGTTCGGTGGGGTCCAGCAGCTTGCGCAAGCCCTGCTCCAGGCGGGGGGGGAGAGCGGCGGTCGGGAGGGGCTGCCCGCAGGAGGCACACTGGGCCGAGCCATCGGCGCTGACGGCACCGCAGTTCACACACAACATCCGTGCGGCTAGTTTGCGTCCGGCCGTCCAAATCCCCCCTTGATTGCGTCTCAACGATCGTGGCGCTCTTATGCCCAATCAGGAGGACCTTGAAACCCCCTGTCTTGCGCCGAATATTCCTCAATTTCAAGAATCCTGATGCCGGACTTGAAGAAAATACAATATGCCAAGTTGAGAAAAGGCTGCAGGAACACGTGTTCCTGCAGCCAAGAATGTTGAAGAGATTTCAATTCTGACGGTCAAACAGCAGAAGAGGAGTCCGAAAAAATGAATAGAATACTGCGGCCTGTTTTTTGTGCCAAATAACTGGCCAGTCTCTCAGGCACAGAGAGCGGGGGATCCAATCTGGGGTGCAGCCTGCAAAGGAGGGAAGCCGTTCAAGTCGCAGGCAGAGCTAGACCTTCAGCTCCAACCCGTCAACTAACCCCGCCGCCAGGAAGGAAGG
>DASYBA010000669.1:0-1704 GCA_036501005.1 Candidatus Xenobia bacterium
GCCCTTCTGTTGGCGTTCAACCGCAAGCGAGGGCTGTCCGTATCGCCCGAGGCCCCGCTCTTCCAGACCCGGCGCCACCTCCGTCTCACCGCCCGCACCGTCCAGTGGTTCGTGGCCAACCTGCGGGAGAAGGTCGGTCTCGACTTCCGGGCCACCCCGCACTCGATACGCCACGGCTTCGCAGTGGAGCTTCTGGAGCGTTCCGGCAACCTCATAGCGGTCAAGGAAGTCCTGGGCCACAAGCAGATCACCAGCACCGAGGTCTACACCCGCCCGCGCCGGGACGAGCAGCGCCGGGCAGTCGACACGCTGGCCTACCGGCGCTAACCGCCTGACGGCCTTTGAAGCCTGGCCTGCCGCCCAACGGCGGCGGGCTTCTCCCCACGCGCCCAGCAGGCGCCGTTGCCCCCAAACGCGCACCCAAGGAGGTATCTATGTTCGATACGCAGCTCAGCACCTGGAAGCACTACCTGGCCGGCCAGGAGGCCTCGCCCGCACTCGCCCAGCCGTTCACCGACGCCGTGGCGCCGTTCCTGGCCTTCCTCCAGGAACAAGACATGACAGCGCCCGCCGGCATCACCCCCGACCTGGTGGGCGCGTGGCGCAAGGCGCTCCAACACGGCGAGGCCGTGCCCCAGCCCGGCGGCCTGGTGCCGTCCTTGCAGTTCTTCGCCCTGCGCTGCTTCTTGCGGTACCTGGAGCGGAGCGGCGACCTGCCGACCGACCCGGCCGCCAAATTGACGCCGCTGCCGATGTCCGGCCGTGAGTCGGCCCAGGAGCTGACGGCGCTGGAAGCCCAGGCGCTGCTCCTCGCGCCTGACCTGGCCACCGACGATCCGTCATCTTTGATGCGTTCGCTGGGCTGGCGCGACCGGGCCGCCATGGACCTCCTGTATCGCACCGGAGTCCGGCCCCGCCAGCTCCTCAAGATGAAGGTCTCGGCCATCCCGTTGGGCGACCTCTACATCCCTGGCCGGCCGCCCACCACGGCCCGTGTCGCACTGGCCGCCGACCCGCACCCATGGGTCGAGACCTGGATTCGAACCGCCCGTCCCCGCCTGGCCACCGACCAGAGTCCCGACACGCTCTTTCTCAAGCCCGACGGCACCGCCCTCGACGGCGCCGGCCTGGCCGCCTTGGTGGCCAACGCGGCCCGCCAGGCCGGCATCCCCAACCGGGTCTCGCCCACGACGCTGACGCGCTCAGGCGTGGAAGAGCGGCGGCAGCGCGCACTGCGTGCTCTGCGGGCGAAGGGGTTGGACATCTGTCTCACGTAGAGCGAGACCGGCGCACCATGAATTGCGCCGGCTCCTGACAGGGGAGAGCCGGCTTTATTGCGGCAACACGATCGGCCAGGTCATCCGTGGCTTGGCCGATCATTCCCGTGGCACCCTTATGGCCCGGGAGGGGGAATCCGATGGGATGGGTATTTACCGGAAGGAGGCTGGCACGTCCATACGTGCAGAGCCATGGAGAGCAGGAGATTTTCATGATCGAAGCCAGCAACGCAGTCAAGTCGGCAGCCCAATTCTGGAGAAAACTGCTCGAGGATCCCGATGTCGGAGAGGCTCTGCCCAATGCCAAGTTCCGAGTCGAAGAAGTAGAGTGCGCCGACAACTTATGGAGCGTCACCCTGAGCGTTAACCGGCCCCGGGGGGACAACGTCATGATCCAATTACTTGTCGCAGCCGATGCGCCGAGGGA
>DASYBA010000670.1:0-4878 GCA_036501005.1 Candidatus Xenobia bacterium
ACAAAGACAAGCGCCAGTAACGTTCTCACCCCCCTTCAAACTCGCCTGACGCGGTGGAGGGTTCCGCCCGGGGTGGACCGAACAGGCCGGCATGCCACCGCCGCTCCTCAGTATCGGGTACGGTAACTTTGTCGCCTCCGAAAAGATCATCGCGGTGGTCGACCCTGACTCGGCGCCCATCAAGCGAGTGGTGGCGGAGTACCGCCAGAAGGGCATGGTCATTGATGCGACCGCCGGCCACAAGACCCGGGCCGTGCTGGCCATGGTGTCGGGGCACTTCATCCTGTCGGCCAACAAGCCCGACACGCTGGCCCACAAGGCGAACGACTCGGAGTCCGTCGCATGAGCGGTCTCCTGGTGGTGGTGTCCGGTCCCTCCGGGGCGGGCAAGAGCACTGTGCTGAAGGCGCTCATCGACAGCTTGCCTCGCGGCAAGTTCTCTGTCTCCATGACGACCCGCGCGCCGCGAGCGGGCGAAATCAACGGTCAAGCCTACCATTTTGTGACCGAGTCACAGTTTGTCGAAATGCGCGAGGCGGGGGGCTTCCTGGAATGCGCCCGGGTGTTCGAGTCCGCCTGGTATGGCACGCCCAAGAACCACGTGCTGGACGATCTCTCGGCCGGATTCGATATCATTCTCGATATCGACGTGCAGGGCGCCTTGCAGGTTCGCCACTCCCATCCGGACGCGGTATTTGTCTTCCTGGCCCCGCCGAGCATGGAGGAGTTGCGCCGGCGGCTGGAAAACCGGCATACCGAAACCCCTGCCTCCCTCGCACGACGTCTGGAGACGGCCGCCCAGGAGATGGAGCGCCGGGGCGAATACCAGTATCTCGTCGTCAATGCCAACGATCGGGCGGAGGAGACGGTTGACAAGCTGCGGGCCATCCTGGTGGCCGAGAAGTGTCGAACGTCCCGCCTGGAATGTTGTCTCCCAATGAGCCTTTGAGGTGAGCTATGCCCAAGACCGAGGCCCCACACACGATATCCGTTCCCAACTTCGATCCCGTCCTGGACAAGGTGGATAGCAAGTTCGCCCTCATCACGGTGGTGGCGAAGCGGGCCTCCCAACTGACCAATGGCGCCCGTCCCCTGGTCGATTCCCTCAAGGTGAAGCCGGTCAGCATTGCACTGGAGGAGATTGCGGCCGATAAAGTCAAATATCATTCAACCCCCGACAAGCACGGGGACCGCCTGGAGCGCCTCAACGCCTGGCAAGGCTGACCTTTTCCTTCTCTTCCGGGCCGCGCCAGAGCTAACGTAGAGACGAGGCTCTCTCCCCATGTCGATGCGCGTGTTCGTCTACTTGCTGGTGTTCCTGGTCTGCGCCGGACTGGGGGCCGTCTTGTGGGTGCTGCTGTCCAATCCTGAAGATCAGCCGCCGGAGGTTCTGCGCAGCATCGGCAAGGCCGGAACAGGCACCGGCGACATGTCTGGCCCACAGGGCGTGACCGTCGATCGATACGGCTACGTCTTCGTGTGCGACAGCAACAACAACCGTATTGAAAAGTTCAGCCCCGATGGTCGCCTCATGCACGAACCGTGGGGCCAGAGGGGCTCCGATCGAGACAAGCTGGCCTTCGATCTTCCCACCCGCATCATCGTCGACCACGACGACCTTTACGTCACCGACCAGATGAACAACCGCATCGTGCGGGTCAGCACCCTGGGCCTCTTCAAGGGCGTCTTCGGCATCAATGGCCGAGCCAATGGCCAGTTCAACCAACCGCAAGGCCTGGTGCTCGATCCGGCGGATGGAACGCTCCTGGTGGCCGACTCCGGCAACGACCGCATCCAGCGACTGCAGCGAGACGGTACCTTCGTATCGACTTTCGGTACGGAAGGGCACGGCGCCGGCAACTTCGAGCATCCCACCGACGTGGGCCTCGATCGCGACCACAACATCTACGTGGTCGATCGGGACAACAACCGCATCGAAAAATTCAACGGCAAGGGCGAATTCATCCAGGAGTGGGGCGATTTCGGCAAGGAGAAGGGGCAGTTCGATCGGCCTTCGGGCCTGGTCGTGGATGAAGACGATCACATTCTGGTGGCCGATTCCGGCAACAACCGGGTGGAGAAGTTCGACAAGGCCGGAAAGCTCATCACCACGTTCGGCGAGGCGGGCGCGGCGGCCCGGCAGTTCAATGCACCGCAGCAAGTGGCGGTGGACGGCAGGGGGCTGGTGCTGGTCGCCGACGCCGGCAACAACCGGGTCTGCATCTTCCGCAAGCGGGTGCCCATCACGTTCGGGGGCACGCCCAAGGCCACCCATACCCTCAACGAGGCGCCGCCGTTCACGCCCAACGCCTCCGGCACGGTGTCCGTTTCAGCGACGCCCTCGACAGAAGTGACCGAGTCGCCGGTGGAGAGCCTGACGCCGTCGCTCCTGCCCAGCGAGCAGCCTTCGGCCATGCCCAGTCCGTCGGCCTCGGAATTCGAGACGGAGTCGCCACCGCCCGCCTGCTGTGCCAGTCCCCCCGCGCTCCCCTCGCCCAGCGTTCGAGATCTGTGAGCCTGGTCGACGACTATTTCGGCATCTCGTCGTCTCTGTCGACCTGGCAGCGGGAGGTCCGCGCCGGGCTGACGACCTTTTTGACCATGTCCTACATCCTGCTGGTGAATCCAGCGATCCTGGGCGTGGCCATCAAGACCCCCAACGCCGCTGCCGAGCTGCTTTTTGCGACCGCGGCGGCCTCGGCCTTCGGCTGCCTGGCCATGGGCTTGATCGCCCGCTACCCGTTCGCAACGGCACCCGGCATGGGGCTGAACGCCTACTTTGCCTACACCGTGGTTCTCACCCTGCACATCCCATGGCAGATCGCCCTGGGCGCGGTGTTTGTGGAGGGCCTCATTTTCATGGCCCTGTCCTGGGGAGGCATTCGGACTGCCCTCCTGGATGGCATTCCCCGGAACATCAAGCACGCCACCACGGCGGGCATCGGCCTCTTTCTATCGCTCATCGGGCTCAAGAACGCCGGGCTGGTTGCATCGCATCCGGTCACCTACGTGACGCTGGGACACCTCGCCGCCCCCTCGTCGTGGTTGTGTCTCCTCGGCCTGGCCGTCACTTCGGTGCTGCTGGTGCGGCGGGTGCCCGGGGCCATCCTGGTCGGCATCGCCGGCACGACAGGCCTGGCTCTGGTCGCCCACCTGGCGGTGTTCCCCGCCGTAGACGGGACCATGCAGCCTTTCCCCGGACTGAACGGGCCGCCGCTCCAGTCCCCGGTCTGGCCCGTCCACCTGTTGGGAGCCCTGGACATTCGTGGGGCTTTGGGGCGGGGGGCGCTCCTCGTCGTGTTCACCTTCTTGTTTGTCGAAGTCTTCGATACGGCCGGCACCTTGATCGGCCTGGCGGAAAAGGCCGGCTACGTCGACGCGGAAGGCCGGCTGCCCCGGTCCAACCAGGCCTTCTTTGCCGATGCGCTCGCGACCACGCTGGGCGCCTTCCTGGGGACGAGCACCACCACTGCTTATATCGAATCAGCCGCCGGCATTGAAGAGGGCGGACGGACCGGGCTCACCGCGGTGGTGGTGGGTCTGCTGTTCGCGGTCAGCGTCTTTGCCTGGCCCCTGGCGGCGGCCGTCCCTCCAGCCGCCACGGCGCCGGCCCTCATTTTGGTGGGGGCCATGATGACCACCCACCTGGGGCTGATCGAATGGCACAAGATGGACGAGGCCATCGCCTCGTTCCTGACCATGATCGCCATGCCGTTTACCTACAGCATTGCCAACGGTATCGGCTTCGGGCTGCTTACCTTTGTGGTGTTGAAGGCCCTCGGCGGCAAGGCGCGAGAACTGCACCCGGTGACATGGCTTCTGGGGGTGCTCCTGGTGCTGCGGTATACGTATCTGAACGAGTAGGAGGCAAAACGGTCACCGTGGCGTTGGGCTGGCCGGACGAGCACGGGGTCGGCGCCAGCGAGGGCGTGGCGGACTGGAGGCCGCCCCAGTCGTCCCCCAGGATGATGGAAACGAGGGTGCTCTTGGCGGTGCCCTGGTCGCCGCCCAGCGGGTAGTCGGCGTCGTGCACGACCGGCAGGCCGGGGACCAACTGGCGGGCCACTTTCTCTAGTTTCGGATTTGAACTGTGCAGCAGGATGATGGAGTTGGGGGGGTGGGCCCCCTGCCAGTCGACGGCTCGGACCACGCTGTCGCCCTGGTTGGTCAGTGTTTTGCCCAGGGCAGTGGCCGCCATGGGCACGTTGCTGCCGTTCAGCACTTCGGTGGTGACGTCGGCCACTTGCCATTCTCCGGTGCCGACCAGCACGCGGCGGACCATCTTGCGAATGGTGCCTTTGTCGGGCGGCGTGAGAACCGACATGTCGCCGACCCAGCCGTCGTCGCCGGGGATGTACCCGGCGATCATGTTCCTGCGGTCGAAAGACTGGTAGACCCAGGCCAGGTCGACCATCTGGGGCACGTTCAGGTCGGTCGACACATACTTGCGGAAGAGACCGGCCAGCTCTTGCAGCTTCTGCAGGTTGAAGTTCTCTGGCTTCTTCAACTGCTGGATGAGTGTATCGACAATCTGCTGCTGTCGTCGGATGCGGCCGAAATCGGACTCGGCGTCGTGGCGAAACCGGGCATAGCCCACCGCCTGCATGCCGTTGAGGTGCTGCCACCCCTTCTTCAGGTGGACGTGCAGGTAGCCCCAATTGTCGTCATAGCTCATGTCCTTCTCGACGTTGATCTTGAGACCGCCGAGCGCGTCGATGAGCCGGGCGGTGCCCTGGATCTTCAACACGACGTAATGGTCGATATGGATGCCGAGGAACTGTTCGATCGTCTTGCGGGCCAGCGGCACGCCGCCGTCGCTATAGGCGCCGTTGATCTTGTCGTGGGTGCCGTTGGGGTAGACGATGTACATGTCCCGCGG
>DASYBA010000671.1:0-12026 GCA_036501005.1 Candidatus Xenobia bacterium
GTGGGCCCATCGCCATCTCCGACCCCGTAGTGACCGTCGACTTTGAGCGTGCTGGTATCGATGCGGGCGACCTGATTTTGATCGTTGAGCGCCACGTACAGATGGCCCTGACCATCCGACAAGGCTTCTTCAGGCGAACCGCCCAGTTGAATGGTGGCCTCTACCTGGTCGGTTTGCGGATTGATGACCGAGGCCGAATTGCCGTCGCTGTTCATGGCGAACACCTTGCCAGAGGTCTGGTCGTACATGATGTTGTCGGGGCCTTTGCCGACCGAGATCTCGCCCGTGGGTTTGTCCGTCTTGAGATCGTAGACCGTGACCTTGCTGGTAATGCCATCGGTGACGAAGGCTTTGCCCTGATCCTTGACCAGCGCAATGCCGTGCACCCCAATCATGTCAGCCGTACGGGGCAGGACTTTGAGTTGGTCGGTGCCGGTGTTGAGCACTTCGACTCGACTCCCATGCGTGATGTAGAGGTCGTGGGTCGACGAATCGTACGTCTGGTAATCGAAGGTACCGCTACCGGGAACATGATAGGTGGCCGTGACCGCGTACGACCCCTGCGGGGTCGCGGTGCTCGACTGAGGAGTCACGGTCGTGGTCTCGGCAAACAGAGGGGAGGGAAGAACGTCCAGGCCTTGAGCGGCGATGCCGAGCACCGGCGCGGCTAGCATGGTGGCCACCCCCAGAATCTTGATGCCCCGGTGGTGGGAGTGCTTCTTGGGTTCAGCGGCCTCAGCAGTCTCGCCGGGCTCACCACAGTTGGCAACGTCCTGGGGTTCCGCAGCTTCTGCCGAGGTCGTTGCTGCAGACGACGTGTGGCGGATTCCGAAGCAGGACGTCAGTACCTGGTGGACGGTCATGGCTCTCTCCTTGCGATCTCTGTGAGTCCATTGTACAGAGTGCAAGTATCCAAACTATGAAGAACGTCCGGTAAACCTGTTACACCGGCGCCATCGAGGAGGCAGGACCAGGGTCGGACGCCGGGTGCAACGCTCCAGGACAACCAGCATGGTGTCCGCCACCTCGCAAAGGGTGCGGATGCGGCACAGACGTTGGTTGAACGTCACCATGGGGTGCCAAGCTGGACGGCGAACGGGCAGGTCGCTCCGATCGACGCTGCGTTTTACCCGCAAGGACACCGTCACTCCCCCGGCCAGGCCGAGGTCCACGGTCCACCAGGCATGGGTAAAGTGCTGCTCGTAGCCGGTGTGCACGGCATCGGTATCGTCGTGGACAATGTCCTGCCTGTCGGAGCTCTTGAGCTCCACCTGCCCGGCTCGCGTATAGGGCCGCAAATCCAGGCTAACGGCCAGGGTGCGCACGTCGGAACGGCGTTTGAGGGCGGCCAGCAGTCGCTTGAGGGCCTCCAGTTTGGTCGTATCGGGATCATAGTAGGGCAGCCGTATCTGCGCGGTCATCAAGCGGCTGGCCCGGGTCATGCCGTACGCCGCGAGGAGTCCAAACACGATCAGGCCGACCACGTGCTCGGCCACGACAGTGGGAGACTGCAGCAAACAGAGGAACTGGTATCCGGCCAGCAGCAACGCGCCGGCCCCCAGGCACCCGGAGCGGTGGGCCGTGCGTTGCAGGGGGGTGTTTTCGAAGTGCGGGCAGACGTTGGGATCGGCCAGGGCCCGCTCGTATTCTCCGAGCGACGCTTCGGTATTCGACAGCGTTCCGTCCGTCTGGATGCGGTAGCATTCTCGGCCATCAGGATCGTCGGCCATCCGGGACGATTCAACGAACCCCCTGAGAAATCTTCTGACGAGAGCCCAGGCCACGGATGACCAGCAGCGCTGCCCCCAGCACCAGCGGGGCAGCAACGTGCGCCCAGGCGGGCGGATGGTCGAACGCCGTGGCCGACAAGGCCAGGCTGTTGTTGACCATGTGCCACAGCATGCCGGGGAAGAGCGACCCCGACATGATGCGCACTCCCGTCAGGATCACGCCCAGCAGGAAGACCGGCGCCATCCGATAGATGTCGAAATGGAAGAAGGCAAAGGCGGCGCCGACGGCAACGCACAGCCAGGCCGGGCGGAGGCGAGTCTGCCACGCATACACCGCCAGCCCTCGGAACAGCACCTCCTCACACACCCCGGGCAGGACGGCGATGCCGATGAGGAGCTGCCACCATGGCACGTCGTTGCCCCCCATTTTGGCGAAGGCCTCCAGATAGCCCGGCGGTATCGGAAGCACGTGGCTGACCAGGTCGAACACGTCACTGGCGACCACGGCCCCGGCCGGAGCCCCCACCAGGACGGCCAGGAAGACCCCGGCATGGACGGGCCGCAGCGCCAGCACCGCACCGCGATCCAGTCGATACCGGTGCACGATATAGAGGGATCCTCCCAGGCACACCGCCATGTTGAACAGCACCGAGGCTTTGATGTCGGTACTCTGCCCGGCCAGGAAGATGAGCACCCAGAAGAAGGCGAGCCATCGAACCATGTGGCGGCGCAGGCGGACCTGGGGTGCGAGGAGCGCGGCCGGTTCGTCACTGACGGGCAGCAGGAAGTCCTCCGCCATCATGATGTGGAGGCACGCCTGGACGGCGAGCACGCCCGCGCCCAGGTTGACCAGCCAGGCCAGGCCGAGGGAGACCGTGTCGGCGTGCCCGGACATCAGCTCCCGGGCGCCCACGCTGAGGCCGGCGATGGGCAAGAGCACGATGGCGGACCGCAGGGTCAGGGCCGGCAAGAGACCGGCCAACGACAGGACCAGGCCGCCCAGGAGAATCGGTTGGAAATAGAACTGCGCCGCCTTGAAGCTGGGGGCCCGGGCTGACACGAGCAACTGCAGCCCGGCGGCCAGCAACACGACCGGCAGATACCAGAAAAGCAATTCGACGCAACGCAGGGTTGACAGACTGGCCGCCACCTCGGCCGGCAAGGACACGAGGTGGAGGCCCAGGCCCAGGCCGATACCGCCCACGTTCGCCACCGCCGCCGCCAGGCTGATGGTCACCACGGCCATGAGCTTGGCCACCACGATGTCCTCCCGGCGAACGGCCGTGGTGAAAAGGGTTTCGAGGGTCCCGCGTTCCCGCTCGCCGGAGACGACGTCGCCCGCCGCGCTGGCGGCACCGGATAGCGTCAGGAGGACGACGATCACGGTCAGGAGGGGGCCCACGTGCGACCCGGCCGTCTCTTCCGCGGTGGCCACGTTGACCTCGACGACCGGCACCGGGGTGGGCAAAGCGGGGAGAAGCGCCATGCGCCGTTTCTGCCGCACGGCTTCCAACCCGCCCTTGATCTCTTCACTCACCACCGGAGCCAGGGGGTCGTTGCCTCGATAGAAGAGCGCCACCCGAGGCACGCTGCCGGGCACCTGTCGGACATAGAAATCCAGCCGCCCACGTTGCAGGTCGCGGCGAGGATCGTTGGATGGGACGGCCTGCATGCGCAGCGTCGCTTGTTGCTCAACCTGGTGCAGCAGGTCGGCCGCCGCCGGGTCTACCGCGTAGCGAAAGACATGCTGTTTACTGGCCTCGGACTGTGCCGCGTGCGCCCGCGTACTGATGTACACCACGAAAGGAGTAAGGAAGAGCGGTAGCAATAGCACCAGGAACACCGTCCGGCGGTCCCGCACGATGCAGAGCAGCTCGTGCCGATAGAGGGTCAGGACTGTTCGATACAAGAAACGAAGATGTCCTCGAGATAGTGGCGACCGGTCGAGGCCCGCAGCCCTTCCAGGGTATCCAGGACCCGGATGCGGCCGCCGTGGATGATGGCGATGCGGTCACAAAGTTTTTCCGCCTCGCTCATGATGTGGGTGGAGAAGACGATGGTCTTGCCCTGGTCGCGAAACTCGCGGATGATGCGGTGCATCTCCAACGCGTTGAGCACGTCCAGGGCCACCGTGGGCTCATCGAAGATGAGGACGGGCGGATCATGGGCGACCGTACGGGCGATGCTGACCTTCTGCTTCATGCCGCTGGACAGCTTGTCGATGCGCACGTCGGCAAAAGCCTGCATGCCGAATCGCTCCACCAGGCCGTCTACCCGGGTGCGCAAGCCCTCGATCGGAAAGTGGTTGATGCGGGCAAAGAACTCCAGCGTCTCACGGGCGGTCAGGCGAGGATACAGCGCCGTCGAGGCCGAGTAGAATCCGATATGGCGACGCACGGCTTCCGGGTCCCGCACCACGTCGTGGCCCGCGATGGTCGCCGTGCCCGCCGTCGGGCGCAGCACGGTCGACAACATGCGCAGCGTGGTCGTCTTGCCCGCCCCGTTGACCCCCAAGAGGCCGAAGATTTCGCCGGGCATGCAGTTGAAGACGACGTCATCCACCGCTTTGAAGAGGCCGCGGCTTTCGTCCAGGAAGGTCTTGGTCAGGCCGGCCACCACGATGGACTCAGCCGTCATCGGCTCAGCTTCTCCCGCAACAGGGTGCCCAGGTGGCCGGCGTAGCTGCCGCTGGCCACCTCCTCAAACTGCAGGATCCAGAGGGCCAGCCAGAGGGCCGCGCCGACGGCCCCCAGCGAGACCACCAGCGACAGACCGACCAGATCGAGGTGGAATACGCCCTGCAAGGCGTCGCGAAAGACCAGCATGACGTTGACCAGGGGCACGCACGCCATCTTCCAGGTGAAGACGGTGTGCGGCGTGACCAGCAGCATGGGCAGCGTGATGACGAGGAGCATGGGGCTGAGCACCCCCTGGCCCTCCTTGAAGGAGCGGGCAAAAACCCCCGCCACCAGCATCATCGCCGCCACCAGCAGGGCGACGACGACCGTGCCCAGGGCCAACGTCACGGCGGCCCAGGGCGAGACCGAGAACTGGACGGTGCTGTCTCGCATGAGACCACTCAGCATGCTGGCGGTCGACAACCCCAGCGCGCTCATGTTGAGCAGGCCGGCCACCGCGCCCGCAGTCGCCACGTACAGGTACTTGGCGATCAGGATGGCACGGCGCGGCACGCCCAGGCCCAGCGTCGTCTCCCACGTCGACCGCTCCCGCTCGCCGGCGGTCGCGTCGATGGCGGGGTGGAATGCCCCCAGGGTCACCATGAGGAGCGTGGTGGCGGGCACCACCATGGCCACGATGTAGGCGGCCACGTCGCGGTTGGCGGCCACGTCGAACAGCTTGATGCGGAAGCCCTCCCAGATGCTGGAGCCAATGCCTCGCCGCTCGCTCTCGTCTTTCAGCCACCCGCCGCGGTAGCCATCGACTGCGTCTTCGACACGCTGCCGAGCCATGGCACTGCGGTCGACCGAGAGGTCGCAGACCAGGTGAAGGTCGACGTTTCCGGCCGGATCCAAAGGCTGGCAGTCCAGGCCCGCATCGAGAGTCCCGCTCCGCACGGCCGCGGCCAGATCCGCGGGCGGCGGCTGCAGATCGACTTTGGGGTCCTTGCGGAGGGCGTCCAACAGCTTGGGGGGGGCCGGGCCCTGCACCGCGACCCGCGACGTCATGGCGGCCGCCTGGCCAACCGCCAGGAGAAATCCGCTGGACATCAGCCACAGCAGCAGCGGATAGAGGGCGAGCGGCACCAGCAGACTGTTGATGACGATGCCGGGCTCGCGCAAGGCGGAGCGTAGCTCGTGGCGGTACAGTACCCAGACGTCCATGGCCCTGGCGGTTGAACAGTTACCAAACGGTATCCTCCATGCAACCATTCCGTCACCGTTTCGGGGTAGACTATCTACAGACAAGGTCGTCCTGGGCGTGAAATGCCCTATCGGAGGAAAGTCATGACACTGGTATTGGAGGCCCCGCCGCTCCTGGGCCGCACCACAGGCGAAAGAATCGTTGTGGATGGCGGCATTTCCCTGCGTGGCCGGATGCGGGCGCCGGGCTCGAAGAACGCCTGCCTGCCCATCATGGCGGCCTGCCTCCTCGCCCGCGGTGACTGCCGCCTCGAAGGCGTGCCCGACATCTCTGACGTCCACGTGATGAGCGACATCATGCGGGCGCTGGGGGCCAAGGTCGAGCTAGACATCAACG
Organism: Candidatus Xenobia bacterium; assembly: GCA_036501005.1. Taxonomy (GTDB): domain Bacteria; phylum Vulcanimicrobiota; class Xenobia; order RGZZ01; family DASYBA01; genus DASYBA01. The sequence goes on from DASYBA010000671.1 coordinate 5,949, forward strand.
GCACCATGTGGATCAATACTGACGACCTCAAGACGACGACCGCTCCCTACGATCTGGTCCGCCGCATGAACGCCTCGTTCGACGTGGCCGGTCCGCTGCTGGCCCGTTATGGGCACGCCGAGGTTGCACTGCCGGGCGGGTGCAACCTCGGGCAGAGGCCCGTCAACCTCCACCTCGACGGGTTCCGCATGCTGGGCGCCGACGTCTCCGTCGAGCACGGCAACGTGCTGGCCCGGGCCAGCCGGCTGAAAGGCACCCGCATGGTGCTGGCCAAGGTCAGCGTGGGCGCCACCGAAAACCTGATGATGGCTGCCACTCTGGCAGACGGCGTTACCATCCTGGAGAATGCCGCCCGGGAACCCGAGGTGTCCGACCTCGCCCACTTCCTCAATCGCATGGGCGCCCACATTAGCGGCATCGGCACCAGCACCTTGACCATCGAAGGCGTGACCGAGCTGCAAGGCACGCGCCATCACGTCATTCCCGACCGCATCGCCACGGGCACCTACATGCTGGCCACCGCCATCACCGGAGGCGACGTCGTCTTTGAAGGCGTTGACTCGTGGCACCTGGGGGTGTTCCTGCACGAACTGCACGCCGCCGGGCAGAGCGTGGAGATGGGGCCGGGCTTCATCCGGGTGCAGGGGCAGCGGCCCGTCGAGCCGCTGGACGTGGCCACCGGGCCCTTCCCGGGCTTTGCGACCGACCTGCACCCCCCGCTGGTGAGCCTCCTGGCGCTCGGCACCGGTACCAGCATTGTGGAAGAAACGATCTTCGACGGCCGCTTCCAGTACGTGAACGAACTGAACCGCATGGGCGCCGACATTCGGGTGACGGACCGGGTGGCCCGTATCCGCGGCGTCCGACGCCTGGCCGGCGCCCCCGTTGAAGCGCCCGACATCCGTGCCGGGGGTGCCCTCATCCTGGCGGCCCTGGTCGCTGAAGGGCGCACGTCCATCGGCGGCGTCGAGTTCATCGACCGCGGCTACGAGCACGTGGAAGAAACGCTGAGCAGCCTGGGCGCTCGCATCCGCCGAACCATCTGAAGGTTTCCGCCCGGCTGGTCTGGCCAGCGGCGGGGTGCCTGCTGGCCATCGTGGGCATGGTGTGCGCCTGGAACCTGACCACGGTCGGTCAGTTCAACGATGACGCCTGCTACATTTTGCAGGCACGGCACGTATTGACCGGCATCGACTACGGGCCCTGGGACCACCTGCCGGGCCAGGGGCTCGTCCTCTTGCCCGCGGTGGCCCTCTTTCCGCACAGCCTGGTGGCGCCCAGGGTAGAAGGCACGCTGCTGACGGCGGGCGCCGTCCTGGCATGGTCCTGGCTGGCATCGGCGTACCTGGACGCCATGTCGGCCGCCCTCATCGGAACCTGCTTCGCGTGCAGTCAGGTCGGCTGGGTCATGGGCTCGACCGTCATGTCCGACGGTACGTTCGCCTTGCTCATCCCGCTGGTGCTCGGCCTGCACCTCCGACGATCGCCCCCCCTTCCGATCGGGCTCCTGCTGGGTCTGGCCATCCTGTGCCGAGCCCCGGGCGTCCTGCTGGCGGTGGTCGTGCTGGGCGATGACGCCCGTCGTCGAGATGGGCGGCGCGTGCTGGGCGTGGGGGCCGGATTGGTGGGATGCGGCATCCTCTGCGGGCTCATCTTTGCGAACGCCTTCTGGGCCTTCGGCATGTATCGCACGCTATTGGGCACCTCATCGACGGCACCCTACTTCTCGGCATGGGGCCATGCCGCGCAGAGCGCATTGGAAAGCCTGGTGGGCTATCCCACGGTATGGTGGCTGGCCGCGCTCGCCTTCCCGGCTAGCCTGGCGGGCGTACGGCGGGCGCCCGTCCTGGCAGTGTTCGCCGGCCTCTACGGCATCATGCTGCTGGAATATCCCTACGTCGAGGCCCGCTTCATCTGGGTCGTCTGGCCCCTTGTCTTGCTGCTTGCCATGATCGCCCTGCCGGTGCGGGGCCGGTGGGCGGCGCTGGGCGGGCTCCTGTGCTTGAACGTCCTCCAGCTCCCCGCCATGGCACGGGGCAGCCGGCAGGCCGCCGACCTGCTGCAGGACCGCTGGGCTTCCTTCCAGTGGCTATCCGAACACGCGGCGGGCGACAAGGTGGTGGCATCCATGACTTATTTCGTCATGCTACGCAGCGGCGTCACGGCGATCGCCCAGCGTCCCAGCGACGTGGACAACCTGGTCGCTCAGGCGCTGGAGACCGGCGCCCGCTATATCTATATTGATCCGACCATGACGGCGGATAGCCCGGTCACGCAGGCGGCCGTGCCCCCCCGGCTCGATCTGTGGTTGGACCGCAACTCGGCGGTGCAGAAGGTCTTTCAAACCCCGTGGGACCGGGTGTATCGAGTCACCGCGCCCACAGGCCGCTACCTGGCCGCCAGTCGACATGAGCAGGTGGGGCAGCGACTAGGGCGACCAGACGAGCTGCGGCTGGCGCTGCAACAATATCCTGACCTGCCGGGGGCCCGGGTCGCGCTGGCCCGAGACCTGCTGCGCGATGCATCCACGCGAAGCGCGGGCGAAGTGCTGCTGCAGGGCGAAATCCGACAGTATCCAGTCGATACGTCGGCGACCCTTCTGCTGGCCACGCAGTGGCAAACCGACGGTCGCACCGCCGACGCCCGGGCGCTGCTGCAGTCGGCCATGCAGCGGGCGCGCCAAGAGGGCCGCGATGCGGACGCCGCCCGCCTGGGTGGGGTATAAATTTCCCATATAGAGGGCAGGGGGACGGTCCCCACCGCCAGTAAGCTCCTCTGTACAAGGGTGGCGGGACGGAACTTGAAGAAAATACCATCATGAAGTGGACGCGCCAGCGGAAGGTGCAGGCAGCCGTCTGCGCTACTGTCCTGGGTGGCCTGTGGTGGGGAGCAGGCTTGTTGGCGCGCCACGCCATCGAAAGCTGGGCCGCCCCCCGCATCAACGGGTCGCTGCACCTGGACGACGTCCACCTCGGGCTGGCGGGCGCCACGGTGCACGGCGTGCACGTTCGGAACCTGCGGGGCGAGCCGGTGCTGGACGTCGACCAGGTCAGCGTGCAGTGGGGCTTCCACCGGGTCGATGCGCGCGGCGCCCATCTGCACGTGACGCGCCGCAGCAACGGCGACCTGTCGGTCGGCGACGTCTACCGCCCGACCGGCGGACCCGCGGCGTGGTCGGGCACCGTGCTTCTATCGGATTCCGACCTGGCCTGGAAGGACGACGCCCGCGGCGGCTTCCAGGCCGTGCTGGATCACGTGGGCGGGCAGGTCGAAGCGACGCCCGATCGCCTGCACGCGACCCTCTCCGGCCAGCAGAAGGACGCCACCTTGACGGCCACAGCCGACCGCAGCGCGGCGGGCTGGCAGGTCCAGGGCCAGGCCCGCGGCATCGACGTGGAAACGTGGGGCAACTACGGCTTGCACGAGCTCCCGGTGGTCATCGACGGGGGGCGGGCCGATGCCGACGTGAGCCTGTGGGACGTGCCCGGCCAGGCCATTCCCGACCTCCTGGTCACCGGCGAGATCCATCAGGGCGCCTTCCAGATTCCCACCAAGCCAGGGCCGGTGCGAGACATCGAGGGCCACTTTACGGTTACGCCAGACTGCCTGGAGCTGTCTGGGGTCACGGCTCGACTAGGCCCACTGGACCTGACGCTGGAGGGGCGTGTGCTGGATTTCGAGCAGCCGCGGCTAGACGTCACTCTGGCCGCGGCAAAACCCTTTGCGCTGTGGGACACGCTGCAGTTTCTCCACCTGCCCCCCCAACCCGTGAATGCCCAGGTCAGCGCACGTCTGCACGTGGCGGGGCCCGCCCAGGCGCTGCAGATCGGGTGGGAGGCGGACTGCCCCACCATGACCTGGAAAAACCTGATCTTCGACCACCTGCACGGCCGCGGCACATGGACGGACGACACCCTGCAGGTGGCCGATGCATCGGTCGGTTTCTTCGGCGGCCAGGGCCGCGCGCACGGATGGGTCTTCCCGGGCCGGCTGTGGATGAAAGTGCAGGGCCAGCATGTCCCGGTGCGGCGCCTCGCCCCGCTCGTCCCCAGCGTGGCCCTGGTAGGGGGGGCCGCCGCCAATCTGGACCTCACCATCATGGGCAATCCCGCCAACCCCATCGTGACCGGAACGGCCGGGCTCACGTCGGCTCGCATCCGAGGGGTGACCATTCGACAGATGTCGTCGGGCTTCACCTGGCACGACGGCACGCTGTTGCTCAAGGCGGGGCGCGTCCAAAGCGATCAAGGCGACTTTACGGTGCCCGACGGCTTTGTCGACGTGCCCCGCGGCCGTTACCTGGTATACCTGCAGGCCCGGCACTGGCACTTTCCGAGCCTCCTGGCCGGATTCTGGGGACGACTGCAGGGCATGCTGGACGGCACGGTGGCCATTCTCGGCACGCCCGGGCAGCCACCCCTCGTCGGCGGCCAGGTCACCGGTGGCGACGTCCAGTTGGGGCGGCTCCACTTTACCGACATCCAGGCGCCCTTGTGGTTCTCGCTCGATACGGCAGAAACCGCGGGGGGCTCGGCTCGATATGACGGCCGCCAGGTGTTTTTCCGAGGCACCGCCCGCATGCCCCCCCAGTTCGAGCTGGATCTCGGCCTCTACGTTCCCGATACGCCGCTCCTTCAAGTGCAGGGCGATCTGCCGCTCCACTTTCCGTTCAAGATGGCCGGGCACGGCCCGGCCTGGATCGACGTGCTGGGCGGGCCGGACTTCGGCGTCGGGTGGGATGTCACGACCCGAACCGATGCCGGCACCTTCGTCACCCAGGGGTTCGTGGCACCCCACGACGCCGGGCTGACCGGCTACGTGATCGGCAAGCAGGCCAACGCGGCGCGGCTGGCGCCCGACTTCACCTGGCGGTTCCACCCGCAAGGCCATGCCGACATTGCGGTGCAAGTCAACGCCATGGGCCCGACCGTCGATGCACGCTACGCCTGGCGCGGCCATGACGTTCGGATCGACGGGGGCCGGGTCACCCATGGGGTCGGTGACCTGCAATCGACCGGCGATACGCTGGAGGTGCTGGACAACTTCTTCCTCGGGCCGACCGCCGACGTGGCCGTGCGGGGCCGGCGGATCGGAGACGTCATGCACCTGGCCGTCAACGCCGATCCGGTGAACCTCGCGCGGGCGTGGCGGGAGCTCGACCTGTCCCGCTGGAAGGTCTCGACTCACACCCTCGATCCCTATTTCGACGTGCCGACGCTGCAAGGCGAAGGCCGCATTGTCGGACGTCTCGACGGGCCGGTGGAAGATCCGACCTTTGTCGGACGAGTCGATATTCCCCAGGGCAGCATTGCAGGCGAGTCGTTTCGGCTCGGGGGGCAGATTCGGTTGACCTCCCGCGTCCTCGACGTCTTCCAGGGCGACTTTACTCGGGAAGGCAGCCGACTGTCGGCCCGCGGCCGCTTGTTCATGACGAAACCCATGGGCTACGACCTGGACGTGTGGACCCGCGGGTCAGAAGCCGCCGACCTCCTCGGCGGGCTGCGGCTGCCGTTGCAGGCGACGGGTCTGGTGACCGGCCAGGTGCACGTGACCGGGACGACCGTCGATCCGTTACTGACCGGGACGATCACGATCGACAAACCCACCGTCATGGGCCAGACCCTGGATCGCCTCTCGGCGGTGTTCCGAGCGGTCGGGCGAAGGCTGGAGCTACGTTCGCTGCACGCGGTGTTGGGGGCGGGGCAGATCGACGCGCAAGGCATCCTCGGGCCCCTCCGCCAGATCAACCTGGGGTTCAAGGTCCAGGATATCGATATCGCCCAGCTCACGGCCCTCAACCTGCTCGGAAGCCGCCACGGCACGCTGACCGGCCAGGGCCACTTCCAGGGCTATGGGCCGACGGTCAAGGGGCAGCTCGATATCAATGGAACAGGGGTGCAGATCGGCGGGCGGGCTTTCGACCAGGTGCATCTCCGCACCACCTTCTCGCCACAGGCCGTGTCGCTGGCACCGTTGAGCGTGGCCGGGCCCTCTGGCGACGTCACGGTGCAGGGCAACGTGGTGCTGCCCCACGGCTATTCCCATCCGACGCAGGCCCGACTCGATATCGAAACCCAG
>DASYBA010000672.1:0-3406 GCA_036501005.1 Candidatus Xenobia bacterium
CCTCTTGCAACAGGTCCGGGTTGAGGGTTTCTATCCGCTCCAAAAGGCGTGTCGACTTCTCCGAGGCGCCCAGCCACGCCAGGCTGTTGAGAAGCGGCAGCATGTGTCGGAGACGAGCCGCCGCGTGCGTCGGGTGCTCGGCGTACAGGTCTGCCAGTGAATGCATGCCCGCCAAAGCGGCGTCGAGGGCGTCGAAGGGACGTCCGATACGAGCCAGGCAGCGAGCTCGGGCGCAGACCAGGTCGGCGTGCACGACCGGTTCCATCCGATAACGCTCCAACCCCTCCAGTTCCGTTAGCGCCACCGCGGCCTCGCCCCGCTCCTCGAGCAATTCCGCCAGCAACATGCGGACCGCCACGTTGGGGCGATGCTGGAGGGACAACCGATACACTTCGACCGCCACTCGCCAGTCGTCGGTGCGCCGCAAAGGGCTGCACAGCGAAATGACCTCCACCCCGTCGGTCTGGCCAGTTCGATATGATGTCCGACAAAAGTCCAGAATCCGGCCCGCCAGAGCGGCCGTCGGTCGACGGGTCATCTGCAGCTTGCGGTAGCAAAGCTGCAGATGGCCTGCGACCAGGTGCGCCCAGGACCCGTTGCGCGCCCAGGCGGTCCATGCATCTTCGAGCCGTTGCTGGATCTCGTCGAGACGCAGGCGGAGGTCCTGGGGAATCTTCGCCGGCGGCACCTGGCGCCATGCTGAGAGCAGCGGCAGTGCCTTGAGGCTCTCCATGTCGAGACCCATGAGCTGCGTGCTGGCGGCCTCGGTGGCCTTGCTCTGGGCCTCCAGGATGTCGCCCAGGCGACGGTAGAGACCGACCTTGAACTGCCGAGTCTCGGCGGTGAGGGGCAGATCCATGCTGCACGCTTGCACGTGGCGGAGCATATCCTCGGCCTCCACCGGGCCCATGCCCGCCGTAGCCTGGCAGCAGGCCTCCAGATAGGGCAGCGAAGCTGCGGTGCGCTGGGCCAGCCGCGGCACGTTGCCCTCCCTCAAGTGCAGGACGACCCAGCGCAGTTCGTAGACCGCGTCGCGAGGAAATTCGTGGTGGGTCAGATAGCGCATCAGGCGGAGCCCCAACTGGGCATGCGCCGCACGCTGCTGCTTGAGGGTGAGGCCCCGAGCGGGCGTGGCGTCGGCCGGGACTTGATCGACAAAGCCCCACACCAGCCATCGCTGGGCGGCCACCGGGCGTTGAACCACCGCCATGAGGGCGGCCAGCCCGTCGAGGGTCACGGGATTCGACAGGCCCGGGTCACTTCGGTGGCCGTGGTAAGACCGGTGGTCACCCTCGCCATGCCGTCGTCCAACAGGGGGATCATGCCGCCCTGCTGAGCGGCGGCCTGGAGCTGATCCTCCGAGGCCCCGCCGCGTACCATGCCCCGTAGCTCCTGGGTCATGACCATGAACTCTGCCACCGCGAGCCGCCCGGCGTAGCCGGTCTGCCCGCACCGTTCGCACCCCCGGGCTCGCCACGGCATCTGACCGCCCGGCAGGGGAGGCGTATCCGTATCGACCACTTTGCAGGCAGAGCACAACTGCCGGACCAGGCGCTGTGCCATGCAACCCGCCAGGGAAGCGGCCAGGACGTCCCGGGACAGACCTCGATCGAGGAGGGCGGTGATGACCGCCGCCGCCCGCCCGACCGGCACGGTCGACAGCATCAGGTGATCCTCCAAGGCGGCCAGCGCCGCCAGGCGTACGGTGGGCGGATCCGGCAACTCGCTCAGCAGCACCGCATCGGGATCCTGGCACAGGGCCTCGCGCAGGGCCTGGTCCCAGGCCACGTCGCCGAGGTCGATCTGGATGGTGCCGGGCACTTCGCCCTCGACCGGGCTTTCGATAGTGACCAGCTTGCGTTCTCCGTTCTCCAGATCGCGCAGGGCAGCGTAGAGCGTCGTCGTGGTGCCCGACCCCTTGGGGCCGCCCACCAGCAGCAGGCCGGAACGTCGCTGGAGAACCTCCCGGAGCGCCCCCAGGACCCCGGTGGACAAGCCCAGGCCGTCCAGCCGGGTCTCGAAGACGACCCGCTCGACCAGCCTGAGGACCGCATTCTGGCCGTGCAATCCGGGCACCAGGCTGATGCGCACGTCGTAGGCCTTCGCATCCAGCTCCAGGCGTGCCCGCCCGCTGCACGGCAGGGCTTCGGCGACGTCCACCAGGCCCCCCAGACGGCGGATCTCGTAGAACCACGCGGCCGCCTGACGGCGGGGCCACCGCTTCACGGTGCGTACTCGACCCTCGACCCGGTGGCGCAGCACGACTTCTTCGCCATGGGTTTCGAGATGCAGGTCGGTCATGCGGAGGGCGAGCGCCTCCTGCAGGACCTTGTACAGGCCGTCCATGACGGGGACCGCAGTCGATTCGGCCGGCTCGGCGCCCGGCATCTGGCGGGTGACCCATTCCAGCCACGGCTGTTCCAGCGGCGGACCGTAGAGATAGCGGCGGGCCAGAGCAATGATGTCGGACTCGGCTCGCACCACCACGGCCACGAAGCGGTGGTGGCTCAGCTCGCCGATGTGCTTGCGAACGTCGATCTTGCGAGGATCCGATACGGCCACCAGCAGCTCGTAGTCGGTCGGATGTCCGATACAAACCCCGTCGATAGCGGCCGACATCGTCTCCGGGATGAGCTGCCCCACGGTTCGATCCAGGGGGATGGTGGTGATGTCCAGGACCGGCCAGCGATCCAGCGGATTGGGGCCGGTCTCGTCGACGTGTTCCTCGGTGGGGGCCGAGCGGCGGCCGAAGAAGGGCCCTTTCCAGCCGTCGTTGAGGGCCACCAGGGGGAGCGTCGGAGGTTCCTTCACGTAGGCCGGAAAGACGGGTGCGGGGGCCGCGGGCGGAGGGGCAGTCTGCTCCGTCGTTTGCAGCCGCTTGAGGCTGGCCTGCACCTCTTCCATGGTCTGCGGCCGGGCGGCGGGCTCCAGGTTGACCATCTGATGGATGAGGCCGGCGAACGCCTCGGAAATGTATGGGTTGAGGGACTGCAGCGGAACGACGGGCGCCATGGAAAACATGCGATCCCAGCCGCTGGGCAGCAGCTTTCCGGTGGCCAGGGTATACATGGTGGCGCCTAGCGAATAGATGTCGACGTCGGGGGTGCTGGGCAGCCCGCTGAACTGCTCCGGCGGGGCGAAGCTGGTATCTCCGGTGCGGCGGAACAGCGTCTGGCTGGTGCCGGCCGTATCCACCAGACGAGCCAGCCCGAAGTCGACCAGCAGTACGTCTGCCTGCGAGGTCAGCAGCACCGTGTCGGGGCGCAGATTTCGATAGATGATGGGCTGCGACAGCCTGTGCAGGTACCCGAGCGCGTCGGCCAGTTGGGCCATCCACCGCATGAGCAGTTTCTCTGTCGGCAGCTTGGAGAGATGTGAGGCGACGTGCGACAGGGTCTCGCCTTCG
>DASYBA010000673.1:0-4724 GCA_036501005.1 Candidatus Xenobia bacterium
ACCGACTGAACCAGATCGTCGTGCTGACTGACGGCATCTGCTCCGACGAGGCCGACTGCATTCGCAAGAGCCGGGAGCTCAACGAAGGCGGCATCAGCATCAGCGCACTGGGGCTGGGCGACCGCGACCGAGTCAACCTGAACTTTCTCACCCAGTTGACACAGGTGGGGGGAGGGCGCTGCTACCACCGCGTCGATCTCAGCCACATTCCTGAAATCCTGGCCCAGGAGCTGCGGGCCATCAAAGCCATCTATGCCACCAACGTCGAGCTCTACCTCCGCGTGGTCGGAGACTTCCAGCCGGTCCGATCGTTCCGCGTCGGTCCCTTCATCAGCGACCTGGGACGCATTCCGTCCGATACGGCTGAGATCTGCCTGCCCTTGTCAGACCTGCAGCTTCACGACTCGCAAGACATTCTCATCGAGCTCACCACTCGGCCCAACCCATCGCACACGACCGACGTCCTGGCGGCCTCGGTGAAGACCGACTTTCCCAGTGAAGAAGTGCTCAACTGGTCGTTTACCGAGATGGTGTCGGTGCCCAACAGCCGGCAGAGCTTCGCCAGCCTCAGCGATCCGACCGTGATGAGCATGGTCAAGCTGGTCAAAGCCTTCGACTCATCCGGCTTGGGCGTTGGATAGGCAGGTCGGTGGACGCTGGCTAGTAGCGCGCAGCAGATAGAGGTGGGCGCCGGCTAGTAGTGGCGAAGCCGATGCCGCACAGCTACCCCAAGCTGCCCGCCGGGGGGCGGCAGCCCTTTAAGGCTGCTCGGACTTGGCGGCCGGAGGAGCTGGGGCCACGGTTGCCGTGGGAACCTCGCCGGTTTGCATGAACGCCTGCAGGGCGTTGTGGTCGACGGCCAGGATGGGCGCATCGGCCACCTGGTGCCAGCCCAGCTTGTCGGTGCCACCGCCCAGCACGGTGCGGTCCAGCGACCAGCCGTGCTCGGGAAGCGCGGCATAGGTCTGGTCGAAGTTGGAAGTGTAGCCCACGGCCACTTTCATGGCCTGCAGCGACGTCGCCTTCGGATCGTTCAGCTTCGCTTCCAGTTGCTTGTAGCCGGGCGACTCCAGGATGTCGGACAGGATCTGGGCGGTGTACTCGGCGTGGACCAGGTCCTTGTCTTCGGAATCGAGACCCATGGCTACGTTGATGACGGGCTTCTTGCCTTTGATGCCGTGCTTCTCGCCGACGTCCATGAGGAACTTGTTGGAGCCGAACACCTCGGCCAGGTCGGCCAGACGTTCCTTGTCCTTGGCGAAGTCCGTCGCATTGGCCCCCAACATGATGCGAGCCTGGTGGGTCAAGTCCTTGCGATTGGCTTTATCGGCCTTGAGCTCGTCAGGGGTGGGAATGCCGTTCTTGGTGACATCCTCGTGGGCCAGACCGCGCACTGAGCTATTGGTGAGGTTATCCAGCTTGAGGGCGGCTCCCTTGCGCTGGCTGGCCAGCCAGGCAATCCCAAAGAACGCCGGCACGGCCAGGAGCGGTGCCCAGGGCCCGATCAGGGCCCCCAGGGCCACGGATGCGCCGATCCCGATGGCGGACCCGATGGCACCGCTGACGAGATTCTGGTTCTTGTTCTTGCCGGCCACGTAGCCGACGGCACCCGTCTTGGCTTGATGGTTGGAGATCAGTTGCTGGCCGAGGGCGTCGGTCTGGTCGCCGAACGCGGCCACCGCGTTGGTGGCCGGCACGAGGGCAAAGTAGGCCGCCGCGCTGGGCGCAGCCAGGACGAGGCACTGGGCGGCCTGGGCTGCACTGGTAACGATGTTGGAGCGGGCCGTCCATTTGGCGGGATCGTCATCAATGGACTTGCCCTTGTTGTTGCCCACCATTTGTCCCACGAAATCGAAGGCAGTCCTGGCCACCAGCACTCCCGTGCCCGCGCCCAGAAAGGCCAGGTAGGGAATGTGCAGCCCCGCCGCCAGGCCGGCCGCGGTCGCCGTCACGGCGACGTAGCCGATGGCATCGTCGGCCGCGTGGGCGATGAACTGCCATTTCTGGAATTTGCCGTAGTCGTCGCTCACCAGGTTTTTGTCTGGCACCATCCAGTCAACGACTTTCTTGCGAATGCCGACCTTGTCGCTGACCGCATTGCCGTGTTCGTCGACCGACTTGCCATCCTTGAACCCTATGACCCGGCCGCCGTCGATGACCACGGCATCACCCTTGGTCAGCATATCCTTCGGATCTGCTGGCGGTGCGGGAGGAGCCTCCTCCTTGCCCCTGTGCTTCTTGATTTTGACGGGAGGCGGCGATTGGAGGGCGGAAGTGGTCGACATGGAGAGATCCTTTCACGGTTCTGCTCCCCCAGTATAGGCGTGGCACATGTTAACTGTATTAAGGGATTGCAAAAAGGCCCTGAATTGACGAGCTAACGATATGTAACGAGTGTTGCAAGGTTGCAAACAGGTTTGAGCGTCTTGGGTTGGAGGGAAAGCTGCTTAAAGTGAGACGAGTGCAGTGCCGGGAACGGCTGAAAGTTCCCGGTCGCCGGTCCTCCCCAGAGGCAACTGAAGGTTTCTGGGGGGGGCCACGTCTCTTTCAACTTTTCGGGGGCAGCGAGATCTTGCCGAGGATGGCGGGGCCCCGAGCCCCAGTCGCGGTCGGCACGTTGGACGGTTCCCCCCGCATGGTGGCGTCGCCCATGAGGGCGAAAGCCACCGCTTCACGCGCATCGACGTTGATGCCCAGGTCGGCCAGGGGGTGGACGGGTTTCGAGAGTCGGTTCGACAGCATGGAGATCAACGTCCGATTGTGGGCCCCCCCGCCGGCCACGTAGATCTCATCGACTCTGGGCAGTTCCTCCAGACCCCGAGCCACCGTCTCGGCGGTCAGGGCGGCCAGGGTGGCGAGAAGGTCGGGGGTCGTGCGCCCGCCAGCCTGCTCCAGGATGGAGTGTGCCAGCGGCAGGCCGAAGTCTTCTCGTCCGGTGGAGCGGGCCCCCCGCCGTTGAAAATACGGATGCTCCAGCAGCCGGGCGAGGAGCGTCGCATCGGACTGGCCTTGGGCGGCGAGGTCGCCGTTGGCGTCATAGGGCTGCCCGGTGCGCAGGCGAGTGACGGCGTCCAGGAGCGCGTTGCCCGGTCCTGTGTCAAACGCTCGCGGCGCTTGACCGCTGGCCAGGGGCGGCAACCAGGTGAGGTTGGCGATGCCCCCGATGTTGAGTGCCACCCGCCACAGCTCCGGATGACTGAACAGGCGCACGTCGGCATAGGGCACCAGCGGAGCCCCCTCCCCGCCCACCGCCATGTCGGCGACGCGAAAGTCCGATACGACCGGCAGGCCGGTGCGGGCCGCCAGAATGCACCCATCGCCCAGTTGCCAGGTGCAGCGCACCGGGTGGCCACAAAATTCGGTGGCCACCGGCTGGTGAAAAATGGTCTGGCCATGCGAAGCGACCAGATGGGCCCCGTCAAGAAACGGCCCCGCCGCATCGGCAAAAAGCTCTCCCACCAGGACGTGCATGCGGGCCGCATCCCGCACCTCCCCGTGCCCGGCGAAGAGCTCGAACAGGACGGTCCGAACGGCCTCCGGCAGTGGGACCAGATCGAACCTCTCCAGCGCGACCGCGCCGGTGCCGTCGATGCGAACTCGGGCGACGTCGATGCCGTCGGCACTGGTCCCGGAGATGAGTCCCACGACGCAGCGCTCCTGGCGCGCGGCATAGGCCTGTATCGGATGCACGCTAGAAGGCGTCGGCGTAGCCGGCCAGGCGAATGCCCTCCGCAGCGATGCAAGATTTGATGTCGGGAGAGCAAAGCAGCTCCAGTTCTTTGGCCCGAGGTTCGGTATAACTGGAAATCCCTCGCAGCTCGTCGTCGACGACGGCCGGATGGCAGCACAGTTCCGACACGCCCTGGGGCAGCATGCCCAGGATGAACTTCAGATTCTCCATGGTGACCCCGTCGTCGTAGAAACGGACGATGAGATGCTGAGGCGAGCGCACCCCTTCCGCCTGCAGGATCCGATACATGTCCGGCCCGTAACAGCGGACGGCCAGCCCTCTCTGTCGGGCGACCTTCAAGAGGCTGGCAAAGACGCGCTCATCTTCGTGGATGTGATGGTGCGTATCGATATGACTCAATTTGACGCCGGTGGCCCCTACCGCGTCAAGCTGCGCGACCAGTTCGGTGGCGATGTCTACCGCCGCCAGGGGCTGCTCAGGCAGCGCCTTGCGCTGGTGAAACTGTCCGTCTTCGCGGACCAGGGACGGCACGGACTTCGCCGGGCTCAACGGTCGGCCCATGGTGAGGTTGAAGTGCAGCCCCAGATCCAGACCCTGGGGAAGACCTGTCACCGCCTGAGACAACCCCGGCCGGTTGGCCATGATGGAGGTGCTTCGCACCGTGCCGTCGCTAAAGCCTTGCACGATGCCCTGGTTGACCCCCGGGGTCAGGTTGAAGTCGTCTGCATGCACGATCAGAACCTTGCTCATCGCACTCCTGTCATCAAGGTGCAGATGCCCCCCGACAAGGGCCACACCTGCACGTTATTGAACCCACTCTGCCGCATGAGGTCTGCCACCGTAGCAGCCTCCATGAAACCTGCCACCGAGGTGGAGAGCCAGCGATAGGCCTCCCAGTCGCCCGAAATCAGCCCCCCCATCCAGGGCACTACCCGCCGCAGGAATTGCAGATGCATCCAGGCCAGCCACCGGTACTTGGGCCGGGTCAGCTCGAGGATGAGAATTCGTCCGCCAGGGGTCAGAACGCGCCGGG
>DASYBA010000674.1:0-2151 GCA_036501005.1 Candidatus Xenobia bacterium
ATCACGGCCGCCTATTGGTTTACAGCCTCGACGTCGTTTGCCAACCCCGCCGTCACCCTGGCCCGCATGGGCTCGGACACGTTTGCGGGCATCCGTCCGCAGGATGCGCCGAGCTTTATCCTGGCCCAGGGCGTCGGTGGCGCCCTCGCCCTGGCCTGGTTGTCTCTGGCACTGCCGAAATCCGAAGGGGCGGTAGTCGAATGGCCCAACGGGTGATTTTTGCCTGCGTGCACAGTGCTGGCCGTTCTCAGATGGCCGCGGCCTTCTATAGCCAGTTGGTCGGGGCGGGCCTGGGCATGGCCGCTGGCACGGAGCCCGCCGACCGTGTCCATCCTGAAGTGGTGGCCACCATGCACGACCTTGGCATAGACGTGAGCATCGCTTCGCCGCAATTACTGACGGTGGAACTGGCTCGCACCGCCGACCGGCTCGTGACGATGGGCTGTGGGGAGAAGTGCCCATGGGTGCCGGGCCTGCCGGTGGAAGAGTGGTCCATCCCTGATCCCAAGGGCCAACCCGCGGAGCGTGTCGCGGAGATTCGAGACACCATCCATGACCAGGTCCGGAGTTTGGTGGCCCGCCTGGCTGCGAGATGAGCTGAAAGTTCCTCCCAACGCATTAGACCGCAACGGCGCGCAGAGCGCGAAATTCGTTCTGGTTGTGGGCTCTGGAGAGGGCCGTCTCGTAGCTGATGACGCCGCTCTCATAGAGACGCCGCAAACAGCGGTCCATGCTGACCATGCCGTCTTCGCCGCCGGTCTGGATGAGCGACGACAACTGTTCGATCTTGCCCGTACGGATGATATTTTTCACGGCCATCGTTCCGACCATGACCTCGCAGGCCAGCACCCGACCTCGTTCTGCCATGCGCGGCAGCAACTGGAGGCTGACGATCCCCTGCAGCGTGCTAGCCAGTTGCGTGCGCACCTGGTTGTGCTGCGAGGTGGGAAACACGTCGACGATCCGTTCGATCGTCTGGCAGCACCCCTGGGTGTGCAGGGTGCCCAGCACGAGATGGCCGGTTTCCGCCGCGGTCAGCGCCGTCGCCACGGTCTCGAGGCTGCGCATCTCACCCAGGCAGATGACGTTCGGATCCTGGCGGAGCGCCGCCATCAAGGCGCCTTGAAAGGAGTACGTGTCATCGTCCAACTCTCGCTGGATGACCACGCTCCGCTTGTGGGCGTGCAGGTATTCGATAGGATCCTCGATGGTCACGATGCGGGATCGCCGCTCGCTATTGATCCAGTCCACCATGGCATTGAGGGCGGTGGTCTTGCCCGCTCCGGTCGGGCCGGTCACCAGCACCAGCCCGGCCGGGCGCTGCACGAGATCCCGCACCACCGGAGGCAGACCGAGCTCCTCGAACGCCCGGATCCGGTTGGGCACGATGCGAAGGGACGCTTCCAGCTGGCCTCGCTGAAAATACAAGGCCACCCGAAACCGCCCCACCTCAGGCACCGTCATGGAGAAGTTCAGATCTCGCGTCCGTTCCAGGACCTCTCGCTTCCGGTCGTTCACCAGCGCCCACAGGTCTTCGGTGGGCAGCGGGTCGTCGGGCAGAAATTCGATATCGCCGTCGATCCGCACGCTGGGCGGCATGCCCGCCATCAGATGCAGGTCGGACGCCTCCAATGCCACGGATTGTTCCAAGAGGGCCAGCAAGGTCGGACTCATGTCGATAGATCCTTTCTACGGTCTGGGGGATCCTGGATGCGTTTGACCACGCCGTCAACGGCCGAGGTGGGCAGGAGCATGTGGTCCAGGTCGGTCTGCCCGAGCGTGGGGAACAAGAACACGCGATCGGCCGCCAGATCCAGGAACATGTCGGGGTGGTCGTGCCAGGCGGCTCGGATGTTGGGCGGCGCATCGATCACGCGGCCGTTGATGAGGAACCTTTGCTTGTCATGCTGCCACTCCACCGCATCCCCGGCCGCTGCCCAGATCGTCGCGATCTGGTCCCCCCGGACATGGTAGATGGAGTAGGTCGCGAAGCGGTCATAGGTCACCACCAGGCCGGCGTGGAGCCGCTCCTCGGGGGCGGGACGCCGGATCACGAGGACGTCGCCTTGCCGTACCGTCCGGTCCTGCACGTCGACGTTGACCTGTACCACGTGGTAGCCCAGGGCCCGGTTGCCTAGTACTCCCGCGGCG
>DASYBA010000675.1:0-7086 GCA_036501005.1 Candidatus Xenobia bacterium
GCCTACTGATTTGGAACGCTACGAGCTGGCTATCGCACGGGCAGCTGCAGAAGTCGACGACAAGACGCAACTTTACGAGAAACTCAAACAGATAAAGGACCCAACCCCGGAGGTCACCGACGCAATGGCGTTGGTTGCAAAACAGACAAAAGAAGGCCTCAAGAAACTGTCGAAAGCGCGGGAAGAACTCAAGCGGGAACGCAGCATGCCCAGAGAAATCTACAAGCGTGACGTGATGCGAGATAGTATCGCTACCGTCGCCAAGCTGATAGCGTTGATGCTATGCGAATTTGTCATGCAGGAGTATTTCACAGGACCCCGTTGCATGTTCCGCACGTTCATTACACGGTACATGCAGGTCCCGCTAACGGTAATCACTACGCACGATACAATGGTATTTAGACTCGAGGCGAACGCCCGCAGCCCAGACCATACAAATGCGTTGCGAGCGGCCTGTGCTGAAATCAATAAAAGGCGGCTCAGGTGTGACGACAGGCTTATGATCTATGAGGTTGTCGAGTCCTTGGCCGGAAAGCCCTGATCGCGATGAGACTAGCGGCCGAGGTCCCAGTCTGAGGAGAGGCTCTACCCTTTCGGCAGGCCCTTGCGGTGACAGACCTGGCAGAAATCGACGCCCTCCTCGGTCCTGCCGACGCCGTGCCCTGGCTGGGAGCAGCGCACCACGACGGTCGCCTTCATGCCCGGCGTCCGCTGGGTCACGGCAAACGCCTCCGCGGCTTCCCGTGTCTCATACCGGTTGCTGTCGAGCACCGAGAGGCTCTCACCAAAGGTCTGCCGATACACCAGGACCTCGAAGACCAGGGGCATGGCCATGAGTTCCCCCTCCCCCGGCCTCCTACCCTCTCCCGGCCATGTCTGCCAGCTTGAGCACCGTGTTCCAGTTGCGGCACGTCGCCTGCACCTTGAGTTTCCGTTCGAACCAGTCGATGCTCAGCTTGCATCGGGCCAGCCCGTTCGGGCAGTTCAAATACACCTCCCGGCCGCTCACCACGAAGGCGTCCCCCGGAGATCGATCCGGTTCCAACGCGGCCGGGGCAGGGTCCCGGTCGAGGAAGACCACGTGCGTGTGTTCGGGCCCGAACGGATTGCGCTCCAGCACCCCGGCCATCTCCGCCGCCGACCGCACCACTACCCGAACCCCGAACCGTGCGCGCAAGGCGGGCTCCAGGGGGCCCGCATCATCCGCTTCAAACACCAGGTTGCCACTCTGAATGTAGCTCCGCACCCGCTGGAACCCCAGCCCCGACACCATCTCGACCAACTCGGCCATGGGCACCCGGTGGTGCCCCCCGACGTTCACCCCGCGCAACAGGGCCACCCAGCTCGTCAATCGACCATCACCGTCACCGTCACCGGGTCCCTATTGACCATCTAGACCTCCTACCCTCCGGCGGGCGCCCTCACCACCTGGACGGGGACGGGCGGGACCATCACCTGTCGGGTCGGGTCGTAATATTCGTAGGCCCGAGACTCCGGCGCCTGGGCTCGGATGGGCAGGCGAGCCTTCACTCGATAGGACAACTGCACCGTTTTCGACGGATCGATCTTTTCGAGGTAGATGATGAGCTGTCGGCCGGTATTGGAGAACTTGGCGATGTCGTGTTTCGCGACCAGGGCCTCGAGATCCTCACTCTGCACGTCGAAGCCGGGAGGAACGCCGACGTCGACGACGACCTGGTTGGCGGTCGCCGCCGTGCGATTCTGCACGATCACGACGCAGTCGGCCACCTCGTCCGTCTCCAGATGGGTTCGATCGTACTTGACCGAGAGGCCCAGCGGCTCTGCCTTCTTGGCGGGCTCGCCTACCAGGGACCATGGCCGATACACCGTGCCCACCAGCTTGTACTGGCAGTTGCCCTGCCCCTTCGTCACCAGGCGAACGTCATTCTCGCCCCCGTGCAGGTAAGCCGTCAGATCGACCTGGTGGAACACTTCCGAGGTTGCGGGCGTAATGTTCACCACAGTCGCAGTCTTGCCGTTGGCTTCCACCTGCACGCTGGCGCTGGCGCTTTCCCGGGCCTTGTCGACGGATCCGATCATGGCCTTCATGGCGAGCACGGTCGCCTGGGTCGAAGACCAGGTTCCATATCGATCCTTGCAGCGGGTCAGATACGTCATGGCCTGGTTCACCTGACGGCTGTACTGCGCATCGTTCTCCAGCGCGAGCGCCGCCAGGGCCGTCGTCTCGACGTCGCCCGCCGGGCCCGTTCCGAACGCCGCCGTCGAGATGCGGGTCGGCCAGAACAGGGCATCCTTTTCCTGCACCGCCATGGCCGCCAGCCGGGCCAGCGCCTTGCCGGCCATTGCATCTTTCGCATCCGATAGCGTATTGGCCACCAGCGCGGCCGTGTAGGACTCCGTCACCTGGCCTATGTGCTCTCGCACGTAGGCCACCGCCTTGAGCACCTGCGCACTCCGATCTCCGGTCTGCAGCAGGGCCCAGGTGATGTAGGAGGTGGCGACCAGATCGCTGTTGGGCACGTTCGACCACCCCTCGGCGTAGAAGCCCTCCCGCCCGGCGCTCCACGATCCGTCAGGGCGCTGCTGGGCCAGCAGCCAGCCCTTGGTGCGGGTGAGCAGGTTCGGATCGACGTCGTGCACCTTGGCCATGTCGGCAAACTCCATGAGCCCGTAGGCCGTCAGGATCGGATTACCGGGGTACTGGCCGAAGACGGAGAAGCCTCCGCCCTTCACCTCGAACGTCAGCAAGCGCTGATAGCCCGTGTTGATGTACCCATCGGCCTTCATGCCCGTCTCCGGCGTCAGCTTGTTCAGCTTTTTGAGGTAGTCCTTCACCAGGACGTTCGGATACGTCGTCGACGAGGTCTGCTCGAAGCAGCCGTTGGGCATGCGGAAGATGGCGTCCATGCCTTCCATCACCTGGGCGAAGACGCCCGGGTACACCGTCAAGAGCAGCTTGCTAGCGCCCGGAATGGCGTCCTTCGGAACGTTGAAGCTGCGCTCGACCGTATCGGCCAGTCGATCCGACATGATGCTGTCGAACGCAGCGCCGTCGGGCGTCACCTCCACGCTCTTCCGAATGGCGTCGGACAACCGCGTGCCGTCGGCTCGTACCGTCAAGGTTTTCGTGCCCAGCCCGCTGGCTCGGATCCGATAGTAGACGACGCTGACCTGGTTTTTGGTCAAGTGCACGGAGCGTTCCAGACCATCGAGCGGCGTGAACCACTCGCCCTCGTCCAGTCGGAGCGTCACCGTCTGCGGCTCCGGCAGGTAGTTGTAGACCGCCACCGGCACCGAGACCTCGTCATTCTGGGTCAATGCGGTCGGCAGATCGATATCGACAAAGAACGGTTGGAACACCTTCACCTGGGCCGCGGCGTTGCCCAGCTCGCCGTGCATGGTCGATGCGAAGGCCGACAACCGCCACGTCGTGATGCTGTCGGCCAAAGGAATTGTCAGGCTGGCCTTGCCATTCTCGTCTGTCAAGACTTGCGGATTGCTGTACAGCGTTTCGGGGAAGAACTCCCGGACCCGCACCGGAGCGGTCGCCCCCGTCGTCGTCGAGGCCGGCGCCGACAAGGCCGTCTGCTTATCCCGCAAGACCATGCGATTCTCATTCAGGCCGGCTGCGGGAGCGGCCGCCCGCACGGCGCCCCCCATGGGCATCATCTCCCGGTCCACCACCATGGCGTCGTCGGCTTCCATGCCAAAGCGTGCGTTGTATAGATTGACATCGTCGGGCGTGCCCACCTTGCCGTCCGGACCTGGGCTCATCGCCATGCCGTTGGCTTGCAAGACCAGCGGGTGGCCCCACGGATCGCGGGCGTCGTGGGACGTGATCAAGCCTTCCGATACTAGAAACCGGATGTCATCCGGTCGCCTTCCATGTCGAGACTGCCAGGTCGCTATCGCACCCTGCACCCGCTGCAACTGGCCCATGAGCTGCTGGACCCGGACCTGGTAGGAGCTAAGGTCGAGAGAAAAGCCCGCCGACGTGTCGGCTTTCGACAGCGCGGCCAGAGAAAGGTTCTGGGTCTCCGACTTTCTCCACGACGAGGGATCCTCGACCGCCTGCTTGAAGGCAAATCCATGCACCTCGTAGCGGGGCTCCAGCATGGCTTTCTCCAGGAGAAAGTACACCTTCTCCAGACCGGGTTCTCTATCGGCTAGCGAGAACAGGCTCTCGTCGACGACGTCAACGCCCAGCACCGCCAGGCGGGGCGCCCCCTGGGCCGTCTTCACCAGGAACGTCAGATGCGCGTCCTGGCCGGGACGGTAGGCATCCCGATCGGCCTTGACCTCGACCGTCAGATCCCGGGCCGGCTGCACGAAGACCTGCCGGCTGTCCCGCACGACGTTCTGGTCGGCGCTAATCTCGTAGGCGTGCAGCGTCAACGCTCCGAAGTCGTCCGGCCCCAGGTTCAATCCCACATGACCATGATGTTGATGGAGTTCCACGGTCTGCGATAGAAGCGTCTGCCGGTCGCGCACCACGTCGACGTAGACTGTACCGGACTCCCGGGTCGAATACACCTCGGCCGATACTGCGTCGCCGACGCGATACAGCGCCTTGTCCAAATGCACCAGCACGGCGTCGGCGCCCATGCGCTGATTGAGCGTGCTGCTGCCCGAAGCCTGATTGCCCTGGGCGTCGGAGGCCTGCCATGATGCGGTCACCGCAGTCTCCCCACGATAGTAGCCCCGCATGGCGACGGCTACAGGTTTGACGGTCGCCTCGCCAAACCCGGTCTCGTCGGCCTGCACCGTCTGTTCCTCGCCACTGACTCGCAACGCCACCCGGCAGCGGGCCGCCTTGCCGTCCGGATAGGCGGCCACCACGTACACTCGGTTGGTCAGGCCGGGAATCAAGCTCCCGCCTTCTGGAAAGAGATCCACTGATAACGGACGAGACACGACCGACAAGGCGAGCGGGCCGGCTTCCTTGTGGTCGGCCGTATCGACGACGTCGGCCACCAGATCGAGGGGGGCGGCATGGTCCAGGGGACGCCCCGTGAAATGCGTCGGCAGGGTAAAGTCGAACGTCCATCCCCCCTCGGCATCGGTCTTGCCCTCCAGCTCTTCCAGCACGCGTTCGCCCGTATCGAACGTCTTGACGTGCAGGGCGACTCGCCCTTGCGCCACCGGCTTGCCAAAGAAGTAGCCGGCCTGCACGTGCCCGTGGACGTGCTCGCCCGGGCGATACCATGTGCGATCTGTCGTCACCGCGACCTTGAAGCGGGGCAGCACATAGCGCTTTACCGTAAAACTGCGAGTCGCCGTATAGGACCCGCAAGTCGCCTGCACTCGATACTCGCCCAGGTTGACTTCCGAGGCCAGGTCGAAACGGGCTGACGCCACTCCGAAACGCGAGGTGGGATGGTTCTGCTTGAAGACCACGTTGCCCCGAGGATCAGACACGGTCAGGGTGCAGGTTGCTAGTTGGAGGGGGGTAAGCTCGGGGGCCTTCAACCCGAGGAGCCGCAGGTGCACGCTCTGCCCAGGCTGGTACAACGGCTTGTCCGTCGTGAGATACAGCCTTCCCTCTTCCTGCAGGGTCACCGAGGACGACAGATCCAGGCCGGGCCCCAGCACGTGCAGGACGGCCGAGCCGCCCAACCCGGCCGGCACCTGGAAGCGGCCGTCGACGGTTCCGGTCCCATCCGTCCTGCCTTTGAACAGCCGGGTCTCGCCCAGCCGGATCTCGACCGGGACGTTGCCCACCGGTTGCCCTGTCACCGCATCATAGCTGATGACCCGCAGACCGCTCCAGGCCCCGGGCAGATACTGGTTTTGTCCCAGCACTCGCAACTCGACAGAGGGTGTGACGGCGGCAGCCGCCGCGCGTTCGAACGGAGGCAGGGCATACCAGCCCAGGCAGGCCGCGGAAAACAGGACCATGGCAGTGGTCGATCTTTGCATGCAATAGACTCCTTGTCCTTGACTAGCCCGCACAGTCGCCTCGACGGCGCTTTTATTGCGTCTTGAAGGAAATCCATCTTTTGCGGCCGAACCAGGCAACGTCTTTGAATCGTCAGGAGAATCGTTGCATGAAGCGTATCATTGCGGTTTTCGCCTTCGTCTTGCTGGTGACGCCCTCGGTCTTTGCCCAGACGACCGACCCCCTGAATTATGTACACCCGCCCGCACCCCATTTCGTGGGGGCCGAGTCGTGGCATGGCCACGATTACCGGCTGCGCAATGCTCTCAAGGAGATCGACCTGAGTCGCGAGCAGAAGGCGGAGATCCAGTACCTGCTCTGCAGCCGCGACATGGTCGAGCGAGACGAGGCCATCTGGCGCACCCTGACCCCCTCCCAGCGACATCAGTTGGACGAGATCCTGGAGTCCTGGCCCGGCGTCATCTAATCCCACAGGAATCGTCGACCGCCAGGCCAAACTCTGCTGCCATGGCTGCACACGATATTCCTATTCGCATTATGATTGTTGACGACCACACCCTCATTCGCGAGGGTCTGGCGAGTCTCTTGCAAAAGGACTCGCGCATCGAGGTCGTCGCCGAGGCGTCCAGCGCCGAAGAGGCGCTTCGTCTCATCGAGCAGATCGAATGCGACGTGGCGGTCGTCGACCTGAGCCTGCCCCAGCAAGATGGCGTCTGGTGCACCAAAATGATGCGCCAGGTGCGGCCGGGTCTGGGCATCCTCATCCTCTCCATGCACCGAGACGAGGCTCGGCTGCGGGCGGCCCTGGAGGCCGGTGCCCGCGGCTACATTGTGAAGAGCGCCCGCCGGGAGGAGATCGTCAACGCCGTCTATACCGTCTATGACGGCAACTCCTATCTGCATCACAGCGTCGCTTCCATGGTGCTGGCCTCCACCGCCACCCGCCCCAAGACCGAGACGTTTTCCGAGCGGGAGGTCAAGGTGCTCGATGGCGTGGCTGCAGGCCACAGCAACAAGGAGATCGCCGACCATCTCTTCGTCTCCGTCGCCATGGTCAAAAAACACCTGCAGTCTCTCTATCGGAAGTTCGATGTAGACGATCGCACCCAACTGGCCATGGAGGCCCTGCAGCGGGGCATCATCGAGCCCCGGAAATAAGCTTGCATCCGGCCGAAGGACTGCTGTTTCGCGATCGATACGAGCTG
>DASYBA010000676.1:0-8771 GCA_036501005.1 Candidatus Xenobia bacterium
GCCGCGGCCAGCACCCCGTGGGCCTCCTCCAGGAACACCTGCCCGGCCTCCGTCAGCGCGACCCGACGCCGAGTCCTCTCGAAAAGCTCGACGCCGAGCCGCTCCTCCAGCCCCTTGATCGCCATGCTGAGCGGTGGCTGCGCCATGAGGAGCCGTTCGGCCGCTCGTCCGAAGTGCAACTCCTCCGCCACTGCCACGAAATACCGCAATAATCGGAGTTCAATATCCACAGAGTATCAATACCTTCCGAAAGATATATTGGACATTATCAGGTCGGAGCCCTATGCTCAGGGCATGCAACGGCTTCCTCAGCCCTCGAGTCTGGACCCCAGACTGACCTCCGTCGTGGTCATCGGCTTCTGCGCCTTTCTCAACCTGTACGCGCCCCAGTCGCTCCTGCCCACGCTGGCCCAGGCCTTCCACGTTTCAAAGGCGCTGGCCAGCTTGACGGTCTCGGCGAGCACGTTGGCCATCGCCCTCTTCTCTCCGATTTGTGGTCGGCTGGTGGGGCGCTTCTCCCGCCACCGCCTGCTCCGGCCGGCCCTTGTCCTGTTGAGCGTGTCCGCCCTCTCTTGCGGCCTCTCCCCCACGCTGACCGACCTGATGGCCTGGCGGTTCGTCGAAGGGTTGGCCCTCCCCATCCTCCTCGCGGTGGCGATGGCCTTCGTCGGCCAGGAATTCAGTGGGCAGGGCCTCGGCCGAGCCATGGCCTGGTATGTGGCGGCCAACGTGTTCGGCGGCTTCTGCGGCCGCTTTTTCTGCGGCGTGCTGGGAGAAGCGCTCGGCTGGCGGACCGCCTTCCTCGCCGTGGGTTGCCTCAACCTGGCCGGCGCCTGGGCCGTTCTGCGCTATATGCCCGACGGTGAACCGACTCGCACCTCGTCAGGCGGCTTCCTGGAGCTGAGCCGCCAACCCGCCATGCGAGCCGCCTGGTTTATCGGTTTCAACGTGCTCTTTGCCCTGGTCGGCATCTTCACGTGGGTTACCTACCACCTGGCCGATGCCCCATTTAGCCTGGGCCCGGCCGCCCTGGGCTCCATCTTCTTCGTCTACGTGATTGGCGGCGCCATCACCCCGATGGCCGGCCATTGGCTGGATCGAGTTGGCTTCCGTCCTGGCCTGGCGGCCGCCGCCGCCACTGTCATGGTCGGCGCCGCATTGACCCTTCTCCCCTCGCTGGGGGCGGTCATGGTGGGCCTGGCCCTGGTCTGCAGCGGCGCCTTCGTCTCGCAGTCGGCCACCACCAGCTTCGTCACCCAGGCGGCGGGCCCGCTTCGCGGCACCGCCATCGGCGTGTACCTGGGCTGCTATTACCTGGGGGGCACGGCTGGCGCGGCCGTCCCCGGCCTCCTCTGGGCCGTCGGCGGATGGCCGGCCTGCGTGCTCTGTGTGCTGGCCATCGAGGCCGTCGTGCTCGTCTCGAGTAGGAGTTTGCGGCTCGCCGTCTAAGCGGCGGCGCTCATGACGACTGCCGCTCCCGAAGACCTTCGCTGGGACCTCACCCCCTGGTTTGACCGTTTCGACGGACCCGCCTACCGAACGTTTGTCGAAACCTTTCTGCAGGACCTGGCCGACCTGCAAAAAGCCGCCGCCGACCTCCCCCCCCTGGACGTTGCCCACGTCGACCCGTGGGCGGACCATCTGGTGCGCATGGAAGCCCTCGGGGTGCGCGGCTCGCATATCGGATCGTACCTGGGTTGTCTGAGTGCCGCCGACACCACCAACGAAGCGGTCAACGAAGCCTATGCCCAGCTTTCCACGTGGCGGTCGGAGCAACAGAAGCTTCGAGTGCGAGTCATCGCGGGCCTCCGGCCTGCATCCGATACGGCCTTCCAGAAACTCGCCGCCGATGCCCGCCTGGTGGGCTGCATGTACTATCTCGAGCGGTTGCGGCACGAAGCGAAGTGGAGCATGCCCACCGACCTCGAGTTGCTCGCCGCCGATCTCAACGTCGATGGCTTGTCAGCCTGGGGTCGGCTGTACGACAGCATCGCCGGAACGCTCACCTTCGACATGCCGGGACGCAAGGTGCCGATGGCCCAGAAGATCAGCCTGCTGGAAGATCGAGACCCCGCGATTCGCCGGGCCACCCTGGAGAACTCCAACGCCGCCTGGACGACGGTGGAAGACAACGTCGCCATGGCCCTCAACGGCATCGCCGGCACCCGCCTCACGCTAGACCGCTGGCGCGGCGTGCCGCATTTCCTCGACGAGGCCCTGTTCGACGCCGGCATCACCCGCCAGACCCTCGATACCCTGCTGGGCGTGGCCGCCAAGAACCGCGACATGGTGAGACGCTACCTCAAACTCAAGGCCCGCCTCCTGGGTCTCGACAAGCTGGGCTACCAGGACACCTCGTGCCCGGTGCCCCTCGCCGATGACGAGCGCTTGACCTGGAACGACGCCAAGGCTCGGGTGCTGGGCGCCTTTCGACAGTCCTATCCGGCCCTGGCCGAGTTTGCCGAGATGGCGCTGGACAAGCACTGGGTCGAGGCCGAGGCGCGGCCCGGCAAGCGCCCCGGAGGGTTCTGCTCTTCGTCCTACCTGGCCAAGGAGTCCCGTGTCTTCATGACGTTCACCGGGACCAGTGGCGAAGCCCAGACGCTGGCTCACGAACTGGGCCACGCGTGGCACACCTGGCTCATGCGCGACCTGCGGGCCTGGGCCCGCAGCTATCCGATGACGCTGGCAGAGAGCGCGTCGACCTTCGCCGAGACGCTGGTGACCGACGCGCTCCTGTCCGATCCGCAGGCCCCGCCCCGAGTGAAGGCGGGACTTCTCAACCTCCGGTTGGACGATGCGGTCGCCTACCTCCTCAACGTTCCCATGCGGTTCACTTTCGAGAAAGCGTTCTACGAGGCCCGCCAGCAGGGCAGCGTGCGAGCCAGCCGCCTCAAGAGCCTGGTACTGGAGGCGCAGCGGGAGTGGTTCGGCGACGGCGTCGACCCGGAGCAGTTGGATCCCATGTTCTGGGCCTCCAAGCTGCACTTCTATATCACCGGGGTGCGGTTCTATAACTTTCCCTACGTCTTTGGCTACCTCTTCAGTCTGGGCCTGTTCGCACGCTTCAAGCAGCAGGGCCCGGCCTTCTTCCGGCAGTACGAGGATCTGCTACGCCTGACCGGCAGCCATGAGGTCGAGGAAGTCGCCCGGCGAGCACTGGGCGTCGACCTGCAGAAGCCCGACTACTGGCAGGCGTCGGTCGATCTGGTAGCCAACGACCTCGACCATTTTGAGGCGGTCGTGAAGGCCTGTGGATAAAATGTGGACACTGGTAGCAAAGGTAGATAGAGTGCGGGTTTAGAGCCCCGAGTTATCCACATTTTCCGCTCGGGGCCTAGTTCAAAACGGCCGGTTTGTCAAGGCAGATTTCCATTAAATATCCGGCCGATCAATGCCGCTGCCAGGTGGCGAGCTCACCCCACATCCGTCGACCGGCGCTCAAAATCTGCAGGCGTTGGCGCTCGAACAGCACCCCCAGCACCACCAGCGTGCCGCCCCCCAGAGCCGCCACCAGTTGCCACGGCATGGCCGCAGCGACCGCCACCGCCTGGATGACGATCTCGGCGAGGAGCGCCAGGCTCCCAGCCGTCAACCAGGCCACGTTGCGAGCCGCCACCCCGCGCGCCACCACGAGCAGGCCACCCAGGCCGACGGCGAGAGCGTGCATGCCGCCCTCGGGCGCCAGCGATGCCAGCAGCGAGGGCAGGAAGAACACGGCCAGGCCGGCGGAGGTCGCCGTCGGCTGGCCCCGCCGGGCGCCCCAGGAGCCGAGCCACAGGGCCGCAGGCAGCGTCCAGGCCTCGACGATGCCAAGGCCGTGCCCATGGAGCAGGAAGCCCCACGCCATGTAGCCGCACGTGAAGGCGACCGGCTCCCACCCTTTCCACAGCCAGAACGCCATGGAAAGCCACAATCCGGCCTGCTGGGCGCCGAACGCATCGGTCGGGACGCACGAGAACCCGATGACCAGGACCGAGAGAACCTGCTCGAAGGCCTCCAGCCACGCCTTGAAGATCCCGCCGGGCACCGCCGCCAGAAGCAACAACAGGACCGCCGTAAGGGCGGCGATCATGTGGATCTCCAAGGCCATGTAAAAGCAGAGGGAGAACCAAGCCAGGGCCGCCAGCAGCGTGCCCCCGGCAAACACCTCTACGTGCTGGCGTCGATATCCGACCCCCGTCGCCAATAGGGCATAGGCGGCCGAGATGAGGGCCAGGTAGCCGATCCCGGCGGGCACTGCCCGGACCAAGACCGCCAGTCCGGAGACCAAGGCCAGTGCCAAGGTGGCGCGATAGATGGCCGGGCGCTTCACTTCAACCAGGAACGCCAGTCCGATCCACAGCAGGCTGAACGCAAACCAGGTCGACACGGGGTGCACCGGCAGGTGCCAGGCTTCGTGGATATACCAGGCGGTGGTCGCCGACGTCAGCCACACGCAGACCGGCAGCCACTCCGCCCGGCGGGACTGGGCACCCCACGCCAGTCTCGCATAGGCCACGACAAAACCGGCCAGGAAGACGACCGTCCATTCCCGCGGCGGGTCCAGGCTCGACCCCAACGTCGCCAGCACCAACGCCTGTGCGACCAGGGGCCAGTCGCCCGCCATCCAGACGACGGGAGCCAGGAAGGCCCAGGCGGCATGCCCCTCGCTCAAATCCACCGCCAGAGCCACCCAGCACAGGGTGGCGTAGACCATCGACGAGGTCCGCACGGGGGCCGCCCAGCGGCCCAGCCAGCGGGCCGACACCGAGGCCATCACCAGCACGGCGAGCAGAAGCTGGGCGGCCTGATGGTCCGGCAGCAACTTGGCCAGCGCCAGCGGGGCCGTGAGGGCCGACAGCCAGACCACGCCGGGCTGCTCGAGCACCGCAGAGAGCCCCGCCGCGACCAGGGCATAGCTTAAAAATACGGCGCCGTCGGTGAATCGAGCCCCCGGCCAGAGCGCCAGGGCCGCAATCTGCACGGTCGCCGCGACGCCGGCCACTTCCACCAAGGGAGCGCTCTTTCTTCCGGCCGCCGCCAGCAGCATGGGGAAGAGGGCCAGCGCCGCCGGGCGGGTGCCTTCTGAAAACCAGAGCAAAACCCCCATGCCCCACGCATACCAGAAAGACACCCCTGCCAGATAGAGGGCCTCTTTACCGCTCTGGCGGGCCATGATGAGGTAGAACACCCCGGCCAGGGTGCCGGCGAGGAGACCCGCCACCCGGTCGCCGGTGCCCACCGCAGCAAAGCCGTCCGGGGCGGCGGCCAACACCGCGGCACTCATCACGACCACGGCCACCGCCACCAGGCCCAGACCCAGCCAGTTGAAAAAAGCCCGGTGCGGGCTGCGCAAGCCCAGCGACGGATAACCGGCCGCCAGCAACGTCAAGCCGGCGCAAAACTGGAACACCCCCAGCCGGGCGGCCCAGGCATAGTACAAAAGACCGAGCACCGCGACGGCGGCAGAGATGGGAACCGAGGCCGCCGAGTCGGCCCAGATGCCGGCGGTGAGGAAGAAGACGGTCCCCAGGACAAAGACAGGGACGGGCGCCACGCTCCGATCAGGCGCCTGCCCCAGGGCGACGAGGAGACCCGCGGAGACCAGCGTCTGGCTCAAGACCCTCAGATGCGCCTGGAACGGACCCTCGGCCGTGCCACGACTGAGCGTCAGCCAGAGGAACCCGAGCGCCACCATGCCCACCCCGCTGGCCGGGATGCCCGCCGGCAACAGCCCTCCCAGAAACCACACAGACAGTCCGGCGGCCAGGGTGCCGACATAGAGACTGGGCGTCTCGACGTATCGGAACGCCTGCGACAGCACCACCCCCGCCGTCACGGCGAAGGTCCCCGCGTACCATGAGGCCAGCGATACGCCCCCCAGCCCCAGCACGTCGAAGTGGTGCACGGCGCCCAGACAGGCCGGCAGGAGGAGCCCTCCCAAGAGCGATAGCACCTGGGCCGACATGGGCAGGCGGGTTCGCAGGCGGGCGGAGATGAAGTAGCACAAGCCCGGAGACACCAGCAAGAGGCCCAGGACAATCCAGTGGCCGATGCCCTCCCACTGGGTGGTCAGAACACTGACGCCTGCCGACAGCAGCAACAGGGCGCCGAGCCCATGGAACCAGCGGATGTTGCGTTCTTCCAGGAAGGCCGACACCCCCGCCAGGACGTCGCTCCTGGGGGCCTCCGGTTCGAAGGGCGGCGGGACCGCCGGCGCAGCCTCCTCCGGCGGTGTCTCGGTCCACGTGCCGCCTCCCCATCGAGCCGAGGCCTGAGACGCCGCCGGCTCCAGCCGGTCCACGCGCTCGGCATACTCTTGCCGGAGGCTCGTCCGCTGCTCGGCCGGAAGCCACTCCCAGCGGGCCGTTTCACTCAGCAGATACTGCACGGCCTGGCGATATTCGGAGATTTGCGCCCGGGTGGGCCGCACCGGGACGCCACACCGATGGCAGAAGGTGGTATCGCCTGACAACCGACAGTTCCAGCAGTCAGGCAAGGAAGCTAGCCCTCACAATTTCAATATAGCAGAAAAGTCAGGACCAGCCTCCGCGGTGCACCACGGATGGCAGTGGGCGACGGCCTCGGCTCACCGATGCCGACGGTCGGTCTTCGGCTGGCCAGCCCACGGCCAGGGCGCCGATGGGGGTGTACTCATCCGGGATGCCAAACGCCCGTCGAAACGCCTCCGTCTTGAAGATGCCAAAGAACAGGCAGCCCAGCCCGGCGTCGACGGCGGTGAGCTGCATCAGCATGGCGGCAAACCCCGTATCGATATGCCAATAGGGGACGGGCCAGCGGGCCTCGTCTTGGTCGGTCCAGCCTTTGTCGGGCTCGGCATATCGTTCGAGGTAGGCCTGGCGATGCGACAGAGGCACGATGAGGAGCGGTGCCAAAAACAGCCCGGGCCACTTGAACCCCGACCGGTCTTCAAAAGTGGCGTTCCAGAAACGCTCCGTGTCGGCCCCCTCCAACACCAGGAAGGCCCACCCCTGGGTGTGCCCGGCCGATGGCGCCCGCCGCCCGTTGTCGAGGATGCGCTCCACCACTTCGGGAGGCACGGGATCGCGGCGAAACGCCCGCACCATGCGGCGCCGCCGTACGACGTCCTGGAAGTCCATCAGACGATCTTGACGGTGATGAGCTTATACGGCTCGTAGTCGACTTCGAAGTCGCCATCGTAGACGCTGAGGGCCTCGCCGTCGTCTTCCAGCAGGTTGCACCGAGTCGCCGACGTGACCGGCAGGGCGCATTCGATGCGGGCGGTGCCGCGGGCCCCGTGGCACTCGTAGAAACGCAGCACCAGGGCGTCCGAATCCTCCGCCTTCTTGACCGTGTCGAGCACCAGGTTCGGATCTTCCACGGTAAAGAACGATTCGGGGTCGGCCTGTCGGCCCCACAGCACCGGCTGGTTGAAACGCAGGCCCTCGGCTACGACGCCTCCAACCTGCCAACCCCCGGCGTGCGGATAGACGGCGTACGAGAACACGTGGTGCCCCATGTCGGCTTGCGGGTCGGGCGATTTCGGGGAGCGCAAGAGCGTCATGCGAAGCGTGCTGCCTTGCGTACTCCAACCGTACTTCGACTCAGAGAGCAGGGCCACGCCGAAGCCATGTTCCGACAGGTCGGCGAAACGATGCCCCGGCACTTCGAAGCGGGCCATGTCGGCCAACGTATTGAAATGGGTGGGACGTTCGACACAGCCAAACTGCATCTCGTAGGTAGCGTTCATGGCCCGGACCGGCACCGGGAAGGCCACCTTGAGGAGCTTGTGCGACTCGTGCCAGTCGACCTCCGTATGGAATTCGAGGCGGCGTGCGCCGGCGTCGAGCCGGATGCGTTGCACCAGGCGGCTGGAGGTTCCGATGCGTCGCTCGAATACCACTTCAGCCCGCAGCGAGCTGACTTCCACCGATGCCGTGGTGGCGGGCGGGCATGACGTCATGGTCTCGAGGTGGAACGGGTCCACGTCCCAGGCGTCCCAGGCGGTGGGATGGTCGTCGTACAGTTCGAGCACGTTGCCGTGCCCGGTCAGGGCATCCCGCCCGGTGGGTTTGTGCAGCAGGCGTTCCACCGCGCCGCTCTTGCCGATCTCAGCCCGCAACGCCCGGTTCTCCAGGACAAACCCGGTAGGGGTCTCTTCCAGGGATACGGTTTCACCCGCTACGACGTTCATGACCCGCCCTACCCCGTAGGACGGGACGTCGACCCAGCAGAGGGTGCCGTCGGGTCGCGCCGTGACTTCCTGCCGAGGCACGCCCAGCATGTTCCACGGCGCCTCGGCCGGGCCGAGGGCGGCGTCGAGCAGGACGTGGCCCCGTCGCGCCAGCTCTTCGTGCTCCCGTACCGTGTCGTGATAGACCTCGGTGATGGATGATCCCGGCAGGATATCGTGGAACTGGTTGATGAGCAAGGTATGCCACAGAGACGCCAGCTCGGCATGCGGGTAGGCCGTGCCCTTCGTTCGCCAGGCGAGGGCGGCGGCGAATTCGATATCGTGCAGCAGCCACTCGTTCTTGCGGTTGTACCGCTTGGTGGCGGCCTGCGTCGTGTAGGTGCCCCGGTGATATTCGAAATAGAGCTCTCCCACGACCACGGGCAGCTCCAGCAAGTCCTTCTCCAGGCGGGTGAAGAACTCTTCGCTGGTGCGGATCTCGGTGCGGGGCACGCCGAGCAGGTCCTTCGTGCGCCGCAGGATTTCAAGCATGCGGCGGGTCGGGCCGCCCCCGCCGTCGCCATAGCCGAACAGCATGTAGCTGGTTCTAGAGCGGTCGTGATCCTTGTAGTTT
>DASYBA010000677.1:0-8928 GCA_036501005.1 Candidatus Xenobia bacterium
CTAAAGCCCCTGGCTTGGCACGGGACCCAGGAGGGAGGGCCAGGTCGGGCGCACCGTGCCGCCGGGGACAGTTACGGCATGGCTGTTCCAGTGCGGCTCGACGCCTGCGGGGGCCTGGTAGTAGAAGGCTGCGGTCGTGCCGTTGAGCCAATAGATATAGATGGGATCGGAAAACTCATAGGCATGGAACGTATAGAGTCCAAGGAATGACCCGTCGACGGCGTACGGCAGCGCATGCTGGGGGCCGGCGTGCGCCAGGCGCTGGAATTGTTCGGCCGCACTCCGCCACAAGCGCGCTTCCGGCCAGGTACGGAGGAAGAAGAACGCGGCCAGGGCCCAGGCCAGACGAGGTTGCCGAACCTGTTCCAGTGCCAGCACCAGCAGGATGGCGAAGGGCGCACTGGGCCATGCCGCATAGCGGACGTCGAAGAGACTCACCGTGGGCAGCAGCGCGACCAGCAGCCACAGGCTGAGCCGGGTCATATCGGAGCGCCGGCCTCGAGACCACGCTGCGATGAAGAGACCCGCCAACAGGAGCACGACAATGGCCGTCCCCGAGTGGGGGGCGACCATGACCACCTTCAGGGTCTGCCAGAGCCGGTCCAGCATGCCCGCCAGTTCGTAGCGATGGGGCGACTGATAGTCCTGCACGGCGGGATCGGACGGGTCCTGCAGATGAAAGTAATACAGGCGGAGGCTGGCGTATCCGATAAAGGGGAGCAACAGAGGCCAGTCTCGCCGATCTCGGCGCAGCACCAGGAAGATGGGCAGCAGCGAGACCGCCGTCTCTTTGCTGGCCAAGGCGCCGATGGTGGCCAGCGCGGTCCAGGCCCGCTGCCCGGCCAGATACTGGTCGATGGCGACGAGACCCAGGGCCAGGAGCAGCGTATCGGCCAGGTCGGCCGACCAGACGAACGGTTGCACGTGGCTGGGGTGAAAGGCGAACACCGCGGTCGCCCACGCGGGGTGCTGCACGAATCGGCCCGCCACCCGATAGAAGCACAGGCAGGCGAGGCAGCCCACCAGGAACTGGGGGACGTGCCAGGCGAGGGGGCTGGCGGGTATTCGATAGAACAGGTCGGTCAGCGGTCGATAGAACACCCGATAGACCGAATACTGCCCTGGCGGGCTGACCAGAAACGCCACCGATCCGACGGTGGCGCGCCGCAGCAAATGCAGGTCGTCGCTCACCAGGGGAGCGGCCAGGTTGCCGCCGTAGAGGGCAAGCAACCCGGCCAGAACCCCTAGCGCGCGTCTCAGGACTCGACGGTCAAGGTAGCCGTCAGGTTGGGGGCTTCAGGATCGGTGACGGTGTAGTTGCCGTCCTTCAGATCGACCGTGAAGATGGTGGCGGCACCGGGGTTCAGGGCGGGCAGCTTCTGATCGAAGCCGGCGCCCTTGATTTCCAGGGCGTGCATCTTGCTACCCCGATTGGTGACCTTGAAGCTGATGGACCCGGCCGGCAGGTAGGCCGGCAGCTTGATATGGCTGTCGCTCTCGTCGACGGCCACCGTCGTGCCGTTGACCGCCACAATTTGGACCCCCTGCGCGGGGGCCGGTCCAGGCACCAGCAGACACGACGCAGCCATGGCCAGCGCTATCGCCGACCAGGTCGAGGGCAAGGTAAATCGTTTCATGGGTTATATAAAGCCTCTCTCACGGGATGAGGGACAACGCGGTGGCTGTCCTGGCTATATTGTACCCTTACGATTTGCACCCTTACGACTTGATCTCGAGCGTCGCCTTCAGTTTAGCGTCACCCGGATCCGTCACGTGGTAGGTGCCGGGCTTGAGGGTGACGTCGAAGATGTCGGACGCGCCGGCGTCCAGCGGGGTCTTCATCTTCTCGTCGACGCCGTTGCCCTTGATCTCCACGTTGTGCTTCTTCTTGCCGGAATTCGTCACTTTGAAGCTGATGGACCCGGCCGGGAGCACGCTCGGCATCTTGAGACCGGTATCGCTTTCCTCAATCGCCACGGTGGTGCCGTTGGCGGCGCTGATGGTGGTGGAACCGCTGGGCGCCTCGGGGCTGCCGCTGGCCGTCTCGGTCGTGGAACTGGCCATGGCGGCTGGCGAGCTGGATGACGTGCCCTGCATGGTGTTGCCCGCTGGGGCGCTCTCCTGAGCCGGTGGATTGCAGCCAACGAGCAGCAGGCCCGCGGCCATGAGGGAAAACAAAACTTTATTCATTTTGAAGACAAGCCTCTTTCTAACAGGTCCTGGTGTATCTTACCCTGGGCCCCCGTCCGCTAAGGATTTTACATGGACCTCCTTTACCTGCCGACCTTATGCTATGATAATGAGAACATGGAAGTCAACGCGGTCCTGAACTCTGGCGCTGCTTCCGCAGTGACCGTGGTTCGTCAGGTCGGCGAAGCCCCGCGGCAGAGCAGCGGCCCGGCCGACCACACCACGTTCACCCCCGGCCAGTTGCCGGCCGGTTTCGACATGGTCGGCCGGACCCACCACCTGGCGAGCCAGGGGCAGTTGCACCAGGCCAGCATGCCCAACACCTTTCCCAGCGAGTCGCTGGCGCTCTCCAACTTTCTGCAGACCGAGTTTCCGGGCGAAATGATTCCCCACACCAGCGAAGACCTCTACAGCTTGAGCTGCCAGATTGGCGGCAAGGACGGCGATATGGCCCACGACCAGTTGTACGACATGGTGCAGACGGTCATGGCGCAAGACGGGGGCGATGCCGAGGAAGACCAGGTGGCGGCCGGCAACGATGTGCAGCAGGAGCACATGCCCGTCCAACCGCAGGAGGAATACATTCCCCTTGACATCGACGCGCAGGGCTTCACGGAGGGCGGCAAGCAGGTCGCCATCGACAGCATGCGGGTGGAGGCCGCCGATCAGGCGGGCGTGCCCGTCGAGTGCGACGAACCGACGGATAGCCTGGACATGAACCTGGAGGGCCGGGAGGGCCAGTCATACGAGGTCGAAGTCGACTGGGCCGACGGGTCCAGCACCATGGAAGAGTGCCTGGCGGAGAACCCCGTCTCCATGGACGTGTTCGAGAGCCGCTAGCCGGCCTGAGCAAAAAGGGCGTCGATAAAGTCTTCGCCGCTGAACTCGTGGAGGTCGTCCATGGCCTCGCCCACCCCGATGAACTTCACCGGCACCTGCAGGTCGTTGGCGATGCTGATGACGACCCCACCCCGGGCGGTGCCATCCATCTTGGTCAGGATGACCCCCGTGATGCCGACAGCCTCCTTGAACACCTTGGCCTGGACCATGGCGTTCTGGCCCGTCGTGGCGTCGAGGATGAGCAGGCACTCATGAGGGGCCCCCGGTAACTCCCGCCCCAGGACCCGCCAGATCTTCTTGAGCTCTTCCATCAGATTGGCCTTGGAGTGCAGGCGCCCGGCGGTGTCGATGAGGAGGATGTCGGCCTGGCGGGCCTTGGCGGCATTGATGGCGTCATAGGCGACAGCCGCCGGGTCGCTGTTCTCCTTGTGCTTGATGAGGTCGACGTTGAGTCGATCGGCCCAGATCTGCAACTGGTCGATGGCCGCCGCCCGGAACGTATCGGCGGCCGCCAGCATGACACTGTAGCCTTGCATGCGGAAAAAGAACGTCAGCTTGGCGATGCTGGTGGTCTTGCCGGTGCCGTTGACGCCCACCACCAGGATGACCGTCGGAGGGGCGGGCTGGTACTCGATGGCCGCTCCAGCCGTGCCGACCAGGCGGGCCATGTCGTCCCGCAGCACCAGTTGCAGTTCGAGGGGGCTCTGCAGCTTGCGCTCCTTGACCGCTCGCTGGAGGCCTTCGAGAATGCGGTCGGTGGCGGTGGTGCCGACGTCGCCCTGCAGCAGGATGGTCTCGAGCTCGTCCCAGAGGTCGTCGTCGATTTTGGCGTGGGTCTTGAACAGGTTCTGGACCGACCCGACGAAGGACTGGCGCGTCCGGGTCAGGCCGCTCTTGAGGCGATCCAGCCAATGGCCACGGGCCTCGGCGGGCGTCTCGGTGGCCTTGGCCTGGCGCAGGCTGGCGAACCATCCGCCCTTGGCCTCGGAGGCTGGTGCATCCGCGAGCTTGTCGGCGGCCTCGATCTCCGCCTCGGTCAGGCCCTCGGGATCCGCTTCCCGCTTACGTTTGAACCGATCCAACATGGGGCCGTCCCTTGGCTGCCCCGCAGGGAAGTCCTTTGATGCCTGAAGTCCATCCACAGGCGGGTGAAGGCTCGACCATCTGGCTGAAGGGCCAGGCGACCAGGCGACGCAGGCCTTTCAGGTCCTTCTCCTGTGCCCGTCCCAGAGCTGACCCCGCAGGCGACCCCAGGGGCCTGCCGAAGCGGTCATCGTGTATCCTGCCGGCCGCATCGCCTGGCTCCTGGCGGTGGCCGGCGGCTGCGTCGTCGCCAACCTCTATTATTGCCAGCCGCTCCTGACGTTGTTTTCCCGCAGCTTTGGGGTGCCCCCCGCGGCCGTCAGCGCCCTGCCGGCCACCACGCAA
Source organism: Candidatus Xenobia bacterium (assembly GCA_036501005.1). GTDB lineage: Bacteria > Vulcanimicrobiota > Xenobia > RGZZ01 > DASYBA01 > DASYBA01. The sequence goes on from DASYBA010000677.1 coordinate 4,459, forward strand.
GCCGGCTATCTGCTCGGGCTTCTGTGCATCGTGCCCATGGGCGACCGCCTGGAACGGCGGGGCATGATGGTCGGCTTGACGGCTTTTTTGGCGCTGGTGCTGGCGGGGCTCGCCAAGGCGCCGACCCTGGGCTGGCTGATGGGGTTGAGTTTCCTGACCGGCCTGGGTTCGGTGGCCATCCAGGTCGCCGTCCCGTTCGCCGCCACGTTGGGGCGGGACCCGGCCGAGCGGGGTCACATGGTGGGAATCGTCATGAGCGGGGTCTTGGTCGGCGTGCTGGCGGCCCGCACGGTGAGCGGCGTGCTGGCGGCGCACTGGTCCTGGCGGCTGGTGTATGGGGGAGCGGCCGTCGTGATGGGCGTGTTGTCGCTTTTGTTGCAGGTGGCCTTGCCGCAGCAGCATCCGCACGATTCGCCCTCGCTGGGCGAACTGCTTCGCTCGATGGGGCGGTTGTGGTTGTCGGAACCGCTCTTGAGACGCCATGCGGTGGTCGGGGCCATGGGCTTTGCAGCGTTCTCGGCCTTCTGGAGCACGCTCGACTTCTATATCGAAGGACCCCACTTCGGATTGGGCAGCCAGACGGTGGGGGTGCTGGGCCTGTTCGGCGTGGTGGGGGCGTTGATGGCCCCGCTGCTGGGACGTCTGGCGGGCACCCGCAGTGCGGCGGCGGTGAATGGCACGGCGTTGGGCATGATGGCGGCTGCGTTTATCGGATTCGGTTCGCTGGGTGGGAGCCTGGCGGGCCTGGCGGTGTTCATCGTGGGCATGGACCTGGGGGTGCAGGCCAGCCACATATCGAACCAGACCCGCATTTTCAGCTTGAGCCCACAGCACCGCAACCGTTTGAACGCGGTGTACATGGTGTGTTACTTCATCGGGGGCACGCTGGGGTCGCTGGCGGGGGCGGCGGCGTGGCATGCGGCGGGCTGGCCCGGCGTGTGCGGGGTGGGCTTTCTCTGTGCACTGGGGGGCCTGGCGGCGCTGTTCGGGCTCTAGACGCCGTCCGGGCAATGTCGGCCGAGCCATGGCTACCCGCCCAGGACTTCGCCACCCGTAACGTGGAGACCCAACGCCATGATCCGAAGTCGATGCTGACGCTGGTGAAGCGCCTGATGCACCTTCGCCAGGAGCCAGGACTCGCGTACGGCGTCTATGCGACACTGTCCACGGATCCGCCCCTGTATAGCTATACCCGCACGGCTGGCCACAGTCGTTACGGCGTGACCCTGAACTTTAGCGGCGAGGAACAGGACGTCGCCCTGCCGGCCAAGCCCGTTCTCTCCACGCTGCTAGACGACGCCCATCCGCCCGGGCAAACGTTCCGACTGCGCCCCCACGAAGGGCTGATCTGGGTGCCAATTCCGTAACGAACCTGTCGCGTTACATCGGGTCATGTAACGCGATAGGCTCGTTACACCTCGGACGAGCCGTATCGTCAGTGACCGACCGTCTGCAAGGGGGCAATGGACAGCGCAGGGGGGGCGGATATATCGGACATGGATCCGCTCACAGGCATCAAGTGCACGACCACGTTCTCCTGCACGTTGGGCTCGTTCAGGATCACGCGCCCGACATACAGTCCGGGCGTGGTCTCGAACATGGGAACGTTGGTCAGGTTGGCCACGTCGCACGTGGCGTGCTGGCCTGGCAAGCCGTGCAGGGTCACGACCACCACTTCACGGTGGTACATGCTGGGGGCCGCGTTGGCCGTCACAATGCTCAGGCCGGTACCCACCTCGGTCTCATTCACCTGGGCCATGGCCGGAGCGCACAACAACAGGCCCGCCATCAAAGTCACAGCAAGCAAACGCATGAACCGATCTCCTCTACGTCAAATACTGGGGTCGACGGTATCATGCCCGGACTGGCGTGGCAGAAAACCTCATGGTCATTTGGGAGACGGGCTCGGCGAACCACTGCTTGACGGTACCGGGGCAAAGACGCCGTGAGCCTCATGAGAGGCGGGAGGCAGCGAGAGGATGCCTGCCGTCCCCTGGCGGACAGGCACCGCGGTGGGTTCGGCAAAGACGTCTTTCAATACCGGTGGATTGTTCGAGACCTGCGCGACCGCCTGTCGGGGGTAGCGCTCCTGATCCTGGACCATCAAGGGCGACGTGATGTGGGCCCGGGCCAGCAACCTCCGAATATACACCGGAGAGCGCTCTGCTGCCATGGCCTGGTTGATGGCCGGCAGCAGCTCGGTGTAGCCGTCCAACACTCGCTCGATACGAAGATAAGCCGGGCCGCGCCGGCTGGGAAACGAGCGCGTCGGCTGGGTCTTGCCGGCGGCCACCGCCTGGGCCGCGGCGACCGCCTGCGGACCAAAGGTCGCTTGGATCTGCGGTGCGGTCCACCAGCCCAGGGCTCGGGGGTTGCCCGACCGTCGTGCCAAGGCCAGTAGAAAGTATCGAACCAGGTCGTCTCGGTGGCGCTTGAAGTACTGCCGCCGCATGGGGTCGGTCACTGGTTGGAGCACCATCTTGCGAAGCAAGAGGGTGGCCTGCAGGTGCTGATGTTGGATACGATAGGAGCTCTGGTGCCGGACCCGCTCTTCCAGTCGCCTCACCTGGACGAGATCATCGGGGGCATCCAAGGTCACGTGTCGCTTGTCGGCTTCCTGCAGGATGACCATGTCGACCACGAGCTGGTGCACGGCCTCGCTGCCATGCTGTAACGCCAGCAGGGTGTCGACGTCATAAAGGGTCACGGGCTTGTCGTTTACCTCAAGGATGTCCGGCGGGGGCGTCAGCGCCGCCGTGGCCGCGGCAACGACCTCTCGGGCCGCCACGACCGCTTCCCGCTGGCCCAGCAGGCCGTGGCGACGGGCGTAGGCCCATCCGCCTCCGAGCAAGATGGCCACCATGTTCAGCCCGCACAGGGCGGCAATGATGATGCGGTAGCGCCGCCGCAGCAGGGCGAGCTGCAGGTCCCACGGCGGCTCCAAGTCAGGGATCATGGCCGGTGGTCAGGCGGTGCGTCGTCGTCGATCGCAAACGATGCCGAGGACCCCCAGCAGGGCCAGGGCAGGGCTGATATCGGACTGGGGATCGAGTTCCGGTGCGCTCCCGCCTGAGGCGGGGGCCAGCGTAATCAACAGTTGCGGAGTACTGCTGACTCCGATGAATGTATTACGATTCCCGCAGTGGGGCAAGGACATGCCCAGGACAAACTGCCCCCCATTCAGGCCGGCGATAGCACAATTCAGCGCCGTGACGGCCTTCGAGCCGAGACAAACCGTCACCGAGCCTGTAGTAAAGCAAACATTGCAACGGGGCCCGAAGCAACACTGTCCAGGCGTGTCGCAACTGCTCCCAACCCCAAACACGGTCAACCTCAGGGCGCAGTTCTGCAGACTGCCAAAATAGTTGCAATTGTCGGTCTGCAGGGTCTGGATCAACGTCTTGCACTTGTTGCAAGAATTGCAGGCTCCAGCAACGCAGCCACGGTTCACGGTGGCGAATTGCAGGTCCTCGAGTTTGAACGGGCCACACGGGCCGAAACCCCGGTGTGGAACATACACCGTCACACCGGTGACCGTTCTTCCAGCCAGACCCGCGACGCAGAAGCCAAGCCAGGCGTTCGTGGCACCAACACAAGCGCCCCTGACGACATACGGGTCGCAAGCAAAAAGGCAGCGACATCCGCCCACATTGATAGTTCCAGTGGCGGACGCGTCCAACAAAACACCAATTGTCGGCCCGGCCCACGCGGGAGATCCGAATCCACAGAGTACCAGCGCAACGATCGCGCTCCAAATCCACCGGGACGTCCTAACCAGACTCAACTCACAGGTACTGCCTTTCAGAGTCGCCGCTGTTTCGCTGATGAGCATACGAACCCTGCCGTCCACGATACGGTTGGCTGGACTGGCCCGGCACACCCCGGCATGGTACAATGGGGGCATGCTCGACCTCAGCAGCAACGTTCCGGACCTGGACGCCTCGCATGGCGACTTCATGGATGATGGATACCCGGCAGAGTTGTCGCAGGCCGCCTTTGCCGCCTTCGATCCCGACCAGTACTCGGCCGCCGAGCTGGAAGCCGGCCGCCAGGTGTGGCGAGGGCGTGCCCTGGACGAATACCGCTCGCAGGTCGGCCTGACCGAGTTCCTGGCCGAGATGACCGAACTGGGCCTGCCCTTCGGCGCTCTCGGGGCTGGCGCCCGGGTGGTGCGAGACGAGGTGCGCCATACTGAACTATGCCGGCGCATGCTGGGCATCCTGGGCGGTGGCCACGTCATCCCGGGTGAACCCAACTGGGTCCGATCCGATCAACGGCTCCCCCTTCGCATGCGGGTGCTGAGGACCATTGTCGGATCGCTGTGCGTGGGAGAGACGCTCTCCGTGCGCATGCTCAATGCCGCCCGCCAGCGCAGCGAAAACGAGCTGGCCCACGAAGCCATGACGTGCCTCGTATCGGACGAGTCGTTCCACTCCCGCTTCGGCTGGAGTTTGCTGGAGATGCTCCTGC
>DASYBA010000678.1:0-1809 GCA_036501005.1 Candidatus Xenobia bacterium
ACCTCAAAGGCAAGGTGTGGGTGGCCGATTTCATCTTCACCCGCTGCCCCGACGCCTGTTGGAACATGACCCAGACGCTGGTGGGCATGCAGGATCTCCTCCATCACCACGACGATCTGCGGTTCGTATCGTTTTCCATCGACCCGGCGTTCGATACGCCTCCCGTGCTGACTCGCTACGGCAAGCTGGCCAAGGTGACGTCGGCGCACTGGTGGTTCCTGACCGGCCCCATGACGGAGATCACCCGGGTGGCGCACAGCTTTCTACTGGCCACGCTGACGCCCGACGATGATATCCTCAGCCACTCGACGGAGTTCGCCCTCGTCGACCGGGACGGCGTGATCCGAGGATACTACGACCTGGACGTCCCCTCGGACATCCCCGAGATGCGCCAGGCTATCGAAAAGCTGACCCGTTAATTCGGGAATGTTCGCTCTCCCAGCGAACATACCCCTCGATGTGCGTCTCCCGGAGCGAACAGTGCGCTGTGCTGGCGAAACAGGGTTGCCTTACAAGATCTCGTCGCCGCCGTGCTCGAGCGTCCACGCATCAAGTGAGGCAAAGATGCGGCACATGAAGAGTCCATGGAACCAGAGTGTTGACTTCACCTTCTCCACCAGCACGCCATCGTCAAATTCATAGTACGGCGGCCCCTCTGGGAGCGCCATGTACTCCTCCAGAGTCAGCCGCTCCGGGACCTCTAACGGACCGAACGTGATCTCAGCCATTGGACGTCTCCCCTGCGAGTGCCGCGGTCACCATGTCCTGGCACGCCTGCGCCAGGCTCTCCACGTCAGGGTAGGCGTTGGGGTCCAGGGTCGGCCCCAGATGCAATACGACCGGCCCGGGCGACAGGTAGTACGCCCCTTTGCGATGATATTCCCACGCCCCCACCTGCGTCACCGGCACGACCGGTGCGCCGAGGGCGCGGGCGATGACGAAGCTGCCCTTTCGAAAGCGGGCCACTTGCCCGTCTCTGGTGCGCTGGCCCTCCGGGTAGATGACCACGCTCACCCCCCGCTTGAGGTAGCGATCCACGGCTTCCTGCAAATCCGGCAGCCCCTTGCTGCCGGGCACTACGGGAATGTTCCCAAACCGCTTCATCAACGGCCCGTAGAGGGGAATCTTGAAATGCGACGCCAGCTCCAGGCCCCGCGCGGGCTGCGGCAACACGGCGGCAGCCACGAACGGGTCGAACAGGTTGACGTGATTGGCGACAAAGATGCAAGCTCGCCGACTATCGAAATCGGGGGAAGGCGAAAGCGATACCTGCATCCCTGCCAGCCGCACCAGAATTCGACAGAATTGCCGCACCGGCCAGTCCACTTCCAGCGGATCGATAAAGAGGGTGACCAGCAGGAGCAGCGGGACCATGATCGCGAAAAAGCAGCCACAGACCGCCCAGCGAACCGCACTCTCTATGCCGCGCACAGCGTGTCCAACAGGGCCAGCAGGTCCCGTTTCAAGACCGGCTTGGGCAAGTAGGCGTCGGCGCCGGCCGAGATGCACCGTTCCTTGTCGCCTTTCATGGCGCTGGCGGTGAGGGCGACAATAGGCACCCGGCCTTGCTTCTCCCTCTCCCGCAGCAAGCGCATGGCGGTCCAGCCGTCCATGCCGGGCATGTTCATGTCCATCAAGATGACGTCGGCCCGGGCGGCCTCCCACGCGCAGAGGAGCTCTTGTCCATCGCCCACCACCCGAACCGTGTGCCCCTGGCGCTGCAGCGCGTGCACCAGGTACCGCTGACTGACGGGATCGTCCTCCGCCACCAGGATGTCGAGGGGCCTGACCTTGGGGCGGCCGACCGGT
>DASYBA010000679.1:0-1546 GCA_036501005.1 Candidatus Xenobia bacterium
TGCGGACAATCATCCCCTCCAGCAGTTCCAGGCGCTCGTCCGGTCCCAGCATGCCAGTTGAGACCAGGCGTTCATACTCCTGGCGGGTCCAGGTGCGGATCTCGAGACTCACCCCGGGTGCTTCGACGTCGGCCATCCGCACCCCGTCAATCTTGGAGAGGATTCATTCGCGCCAGGGCGAAACTTCGCTGGCTTTTCATACATGTGGAGGTGAAGCGTTGCTTAGTACTTATGAGGCCCTTGGCATGATCGAGACCAAGGGGCTGGTTGCCATGATCGAGGCCTCGGACGCCATGGTCAAAGCCGCCAACGTGAAGTTGATCGGCTACGAAAAGATTGGAGCGGGTCTGGTCACCGCACTCGTGCGGGGAGACGTGGCTGCAGTTCGTGCCGCCACCGACGCCGGCGCCGCCGCGGCCCGCAAGGTCGGCGAGTTGGTGGCGGTCCACGTCATTCCTCGCCCCCACCGCGATCTGGAAGACGTGCTGCCCATCGCCCCGCCGAAGATGGCCGAGGCGCCCCGCAAGTAGGGCGCTGAGCGGGTCCTTTGGACTTTGCTGCCCTGGTCGAAGACATCACCCGTCTGGTCTGCGAGCGCCTCGAAACGGCGATGGCGGACCGGGCGGGTTTGTTACCTCGTCCTGCGACGGTCGCCAAGACGTCGGTGCTGGTCATTCTCGGGCGGTCCGCGCCCGCGAAGCTGGGTGGTTTTGACTACGGGGCTTTCACCGGCACTCTGACCACCCTCGGGCGGACATCCCCGGTGGCCTTTCACGTCCTGCCCTCGGAACGCTTTGCGGTCCCGGACGGGGCCGTGCGGGTCGCCGTAGGCGCCGACTGGGGCGCCGGCAGCGAGGCGCATCGGGCCCTCTACCTGCCCAACGTGGGTGTCGGGGTCCTGGCCAAGCTGGCCCTCCTCATCGCCGACGAGCCGGCCGTTGAGGCGGCGCTCCACTTCCTGCTGCAGAACAAGCCCGTCATCGTGGGTTGGGACGACCTTCAAATGGTCCTCTCCCATGAAGGCTACCACGGGCGTGGGGTGCAAGAGGTGGTGCGAAGCCACGTGCGGGCCGTGCAGGCGATGGGCATCCAGCTCGGCGTCGGCAAGGAGCCGGCCACACACCTGGCCAACGCTCTCGGCACGTCCGGGGGAACGACGGTGGCCCGGGGCAAGGCCGTCGTCACCGAGGCCGACCTCTACGAGCTGAGCAAGCGGGGGCAAGCCAAGGTCATCTACCCGCCCGGCAGCATCGTCACCGCTCTGGCGTGGGACGCCGCCACCCGCCTCGGCATTCAATTGGAGATAGCATGATCATTGCCCGTGTCATCGGTACCCTGGTCTCCACGCAGAAAGACGCCAAGCTGACGGGCGCCAAGTTCCAGATCTGCATGCCGGTGAGCGCGACGACGCAGCAGCCGGACGGCAAGCCGCTGGTGGCTATCGACTCGGTCGGCGCGGGCGTCGGCGAACTGGTGCTCATCTGCGCCGGCAGTTCGGCCCGCCAGACCTCCAAGACCAACAACACGCCCACTGATGCCACCATCA
>DASYBA010000680.1:0-4230 GCA_036501005.1 Candidatus Xenobia bacterium
CGGCCGGCAACTGATCGTCGGGACGGCCGGAGGGCCACTCCCGCCAGTACACCTGCACGTCCACGTCCTCGCTCTCCCGGATGTACATCGACACGTCGATGTCGCCCCCCGAGAGATCCGGCGTCGTGTCGAACAGATCTACCAAATCCTTGGCGCGCAGAATGGGGCGTACGGGCACAGGCGTTTCCACGTGGACCTTGCGCACCGTGGTCAATGATGCATCCGACAGGCCGACCAGCGTATGTCGAGCCCGGTCCAGATCCTCAGCTTCGTAAGGTGCTGGCACGTCCAGGATATCCATCCAGAACACGCTCGCTCCCGCCTGCTCGCCGTACCGATTGCACCGGCCAAAGCGCTGTACCATGGATGACCAGGGGGCCAACTCTGTGACTAAAAGCCGCGCCGACAGATCCACGCCGGCTTCGACGACCTGGGTGGACACCAGGATGCCCTCCTTCAGCTCGGGCAATCGCTCCTCTATCGGTCGCCGCTCCGCTGGGCGGTATCGGGAATGCAACAACATGTGCTCGACTTTGAGCTTGCGAAGAGCCCCAGATATCTCCTGGGCCCGGTCTACCGTATTCACCACGACCAGCGTCAAGGTGCCTGACTTGTGGTGTTCGTTGACCCACTTTGCCAGGTCAGCAGCGTATGCGCTCTTTCCCGCCTTGTCCAGCACCAGGTGCGACTTTTCCAGCGCCTTGCTGGCCTGAGTACGCTCCAGCACACGAGAGTCTCCCAGGTCCCGGTCCCCAAGCGCCAGCCGGTGCCAGCCACTCGCGGGACTAGGATGGTCGACCGTCTCCAACTGCTCTCGCTGCAGCGTCGCGCTCATCCACAAAGACCGGGTTGGAAGCAGCGTGCCGAAACGGGTTCGGAGCCCGTCCAATTGTGCGGAGGTCTCTACACTGACACCCATCAGTTGGGTCTCGTCAAAAAGCCATAAACAGTCGTTGTTCAGTTGTGCGAAGTGGACCGGCCACCGGTAGCGAGACATCCCGTAGCCGCGGTTCAAGGCGCGGGAGATAAGCATGTCCTGGGTGCCAATCAGAATGGACGGTTCAGACGGGCGCTCGTCCCACCGCTGCTCAGCTTCACCGCCCATCAGGAGATGAACCGTAGGCGGATCTTTGCCGAGCTCCGTCTCCAGCTTCGCTAGCCATTCGCCGACCGCCCGATATGTCTGCTGCACCAGCACCCGCATGGGCAGGCAATAGACCAATCGCCTCGGCGTCAACCCTCGCTCGGTATGTCGCTTCCACAGCCACGCCAGGGTCACGGCCGCGGTCTTGCCCAGACCCGTCGGGATGTCGAGCAGGTCCGGCCACGGTTCCGTCGCCAGGCGAACCTGGTATGGATAGGGCGGGCGCCCTGTCGCCTTCTGGAAGAACTCTTGATAGTCCACCCTGGGACCTCCCCCTGCGAGCTTGCCGGCGTGGGCGGCCATGTTTGTCTCGCATGCCGAGAACCTCCTGCCAGACGACAACGCCATCATATGGCGGGGTGGCTAGGGTACAATCCTCTGACCAACTGGTCCGTTAAGCCTGGCCTCCTGGCCAGAGGAGCTTGACTTGTCCCACCTCACATGCAAGGTCCATTGGCCACCGTGGATCACGTGATTCCCCTCGCCGAGGCAGCTCGACGGGGGAACTGGCGAAGGGTCGATGGGGTCTTTTATTGCCGCCGTACGCCCCCGAGCGCGCCGGGACCCTCGTCTGAACGCCGCCCTGCGTGAGGTCAGCCACCTCAGAAAATGTCGATACCGCGTTGCCGGGCGGTCTTCAACCGCGCACGTACTGCCTTTACACTGCAATGAAGCTGGTCCGCTATCTGTTGCAACGTAAGACCGGCCTGCCGGGCATCCACCACGCTCTCCACCGTGATGTCTGCCCGCCCTGGTCGAGGGGGACGACGCCCGATCAGACCCACCTCATGGAGTCTTTCCGTAATGGTGTTGGCACTGCACTCAAAACGGGCTGCCATCTGGGCCAGCGTCAGCCCCTCCTGCCGGGCCTTGGCCAGGGCATCGTTCGATATCGAAAGGCGGCGGGTGAGTCGGACAGGCTTCTGGTTAGCCACGATCAGGCGCCGGCGAACCGTTTCACAAGAACAGCCCAGTTCGCCGGCAATGGCTTCCAGGGTCCAACCCTGGCCGCGCATCTCGGCTACCCTGCTGGCGTCGATGTCACCTCTCCAGGCAGGGTTGCTGGTTTGTGGCGGACGGTCTGGCTCCGGCGGCAGGATGTCCTTCAGCCGGCTTCGGATGGTCTCGGGACTGGTCTTGAAGTCCTTCGCCACCTCCCGCATGGTCCGACCCCGGGCCGCTTCACGCAGAATGGCTTCTCGGGTGATGTCGGGGCGGAGAGGAGGGAGCGCTGGGGGTGGTCCGCCGGTCCGCTTGACCAGCTTCTGGGCAAACGACACCGAACACTGAAGCTTCCAGGCCACTTCTCGCCACCCGAGGCCCTTCTTTCGCAACGCTTCAATGGCGGCACGAGTGACATGGGTCGTTTTCCGCGGACGGCGAAATGCCAATCCGACAGAACGCAAGCGGGCTCGGACAACGCTGGCGGAACAACCCAGCAAGGCCGCGACCTGGGGCCCGTTGTAGCCCTGCCTGAACAACTTGACCACCTGCTGGACCGATATTTTGCGCCGCTTGACGCCCTGTCTGCCCCACCACCGGCGTCGCTCCATGTCCTGCTGCCGTGCCTTCCATTGGTACCCCTTGGGTGGACGGCCACGCTTCTCCAGCATGCGGACCTCGCGGCCTTGCGAAGCCGCCCGCACTCTTTCGACCCACCGCTTCGACGCCAACGGCTGGCGTCGATCGTACCCCCAACGAAGCTTGTATGCGGCACCCGTCATCCGGTGAAACCGCCCCAGATGACCACCCAAGACGGACAATCGCACGCCACACTCCAGGCAGAGGATTTTGTCGTCTCCCAAAACCTCACCGCAAAACGGATGCCGTCGCGCCCCTTCGAGCACTTCCACTGGAACAGGCCTCGGTTTAGCATATCGACTCACACAAAAAACATAGCACAACATCCGGAGCCGGGGAATCCATCCGATGGCGTAGGATAACCAGACTGGTAGGAGCCTGCCATTCAAGCAAAGAAATGCCGCCTCATGAAGCGCAAACGCAAGAAGCAGGCCCGCGTCTCTGACCGACCCCCGGAATGGGCGAACATGCTGGAGGCTCTTGAAGCCGCTGTGGAACAGGAGCCGGACAATCCCGAAGTCGTTCGCGCGCTCCTCCAATGCTACGCGACGGGAGGTGACGTCGAAGGCGCCCTCGGCCTGAGCGAGCGACTCATCAAACTGGCCCCCGAAGATTCCTACGGGTACATGGTTTTGGCTGAGATTCAGCTCGGGCTCAATTACCCCGGCCTGACGCGGCACACTTTGACCCGCATCCCCCGTCCGGACTCAGAGTGCACTCGGCGGCTGCGTGACGTTGAAGCCTACCTGGTGGGCCACCGCCGATACCGGGGTCAACCCGAACCGGTGGAGCTGGCCAAGCAGTTCGATACCTTTCTATGGCAATTCCGAATTGCGCCCGAGGAGGTGGCAGCCGATACGGCCCGGGACCTGGCTGCACGATGGCCCGGCGCCGTCTATGCCCACTGTGACATCGCCCACACTTTGTGGGGTCGACAGGAGGAGGTGGCGGTCACTCTGCTGCTCCGGCTCTTCCAAGACCATCCCACCCATCCCGCGGTATTAAGCACTCTGGCCGACGCCCACACCACGGCAGGTCGTCGTGCCGAGGCGCAGGCCCTCGCCAAGACGCTCAAGGACCTGGGTCCTCTGGACCTGGAAGACGAGGTGGCTCGCGCCGTGACGCTCAGCCGGCTGGGGGACGATCAGGGTGTTCTCGATGCTTTTGATGCCGTGCCACCTCCTCGAGTGCCAGCCCTCCTGCACTTTGCGGCGGCTGCTGCCTGCCGTCTAGGCCGGCGAGAGCATGCCCGACGATGGTGGGAGGAAGTGCTACGACAGGACTGCAGCGAAGTTCCAGCGGCCGAGAATCTGGATGATTTGAAACGCGCGCCTGCCGAGCGGGAAGGGCCATTTGCGTTCCGGCTGTCGGAGCTGTGGGGCCAAAAGCGATACGAGAGACTGGTCTCCGTGCTCGACGGGCCTCCGTGGGAAACGGAGGCCCAAGTGCGGGAGTTTATAGTTGCACACCCTGAACTGCCCCTTCTTGTGACCGATGCGCTGCAT
>DASYBA010000681.1:0-12539 GCA_036501005.1 Candidatus Xenobia bacterium
CTTCGGACTGGCGTGGCAGGCCGACCAGGCCCGCCTTACCCGGGATGGCGCCGTCATGGGCACCCTGGCATACTTTTCGCCAGAACAGGCCCGAGGAGAGCAGGCCGACGCCCGCTCCGACATCTACAGTCTGGGCGCAACGTTCTTCGAGATGCTGACCGGCCGCCTGGTGTTCGAAGCCACCTCGGCCGCCGCCATGATCGATCAGGTCGTCAATCTGGCGGCGCCCTCGCCGCGGGTCTACGTGGCGTCGATTCCTGCGACGCTCGAGGCGCTGCTGGCCCGCTGCTTGTGCAAGAAGCCCGAGGATCGCTTCCAGACGGTGAAGTCGCTAGCGGATGCCCTGGAGGCGTGGATGGGCCACGGCGCCGCGGCGAGCGGGGCTGTGCCGGCGCCGCCGGAGACGGCGAAGCGTCAAGCGGGTCCCTCCCCGGGCTGGATGCAGTCGGTAGAGAATGCCAAGGCATCGCTGCCGGTGGCCCAGAAGGCGCCTGTGCCGTTTTTCAAGGCGCCGGCACCCGCGGCTGTGGTACCCCCGGCCATGGCTCCGCCTGCACCGGCCCAGGCTCCACCTGTCGACCCGCCGGTTATCCCGCCTCCTGCCCCACCGACGCCTGTGCAGGCTGCCGGAGAACCTGCCGGTGCCGTGTGGGGCAGGGTGGCACAGGAGCTGGTCAAAGCGCACAAGGCCAACGTCGTACCCCCGGCGGTGGCGCCAGAGAAACCGTCTCTGGTAGGCTTGGTGGCCCCCCCGGTGGCGGTCGAGGCAAAGCGGTTGGCATCGGGCAAATACAGGGTCTGAGGCGTGCTCGGCGGTATCTGAGAATTTTTACCCGACGGTCACACCCTGGCAAAACTCCGCTGTTAGACTGGGTCTACCCAGTGAGAGACAGGGAGAGTGAAGACATGCAGTTCATCCGTCAACCTGGCTGTGCTTATTCCATTCGTATCGCCAAGGGCAACCTGGCACCGTCGGGCGGACCGGAAAAATACGGCATGCGAGTGAAGATGGCCGGGCGGGACATGCCACTGTCCATCTTTCCCAATGCGGACGCCAGTGCGGTGCGGGCCGTCGTGTACGGCACCGATGGTGCTTTCACCATTTCCAAGGGGTGGGCCGAGCCGGCCCTGGTCATCGAGCCGACCATGGCAGACGTCGAGGGCTCGCAGGTCAACGTCACGTCCAGCCGGGGCGGACGATCGACGCTACATCTTTCCAACCAGCACCTGGGCGTGCGCCTGGCGGTGGCGTTGGGCACCGTGGCAAGCCAGGCCGTGCAGCGAGTCAACGAGCTGTGCCGCCAGGGGCTGGTCACGCACGTCAAGCTCATCGGCTCGCACCTCATGCTGCAGGGCGAGATTCGCACCGGCACGGCTGGCCAGCAAGCTTTGTTCGGCACTTTCCGTATCGAATTCCACCTGGGCGTGTGCCGCATCACCGACCCTCGGCCCATTGCGGAGATCGCACACTGATCAGCCTGGCCACCGCCTTGCCGAGATGGACCCCGGGGCCGGCAACACCGCCCTGGCCCTGGCGGGGATCGCCGTGGAGCGCCGCGGTACCTGACGTTGACTTGAACCTACCCACTGCACGCGGGGCGTTGTCGAAATCATCAGCGACCCTGAGACGGTGCGAGGAAGCTCCAAGAAGAAACCGTAAAACCGACATAGCGGTTTTATCGGACCCCTAAAACCGACATAGCGGTTTTACCGGCTGGCGTCTTCCCGGTGCGGTGGCCCGGGCCATGATGCCGACGCTACGCTGCATCATGACGCGCTCGTCCAGCTTTGCGGTTGTCGAAAAAGTTTACCTCGTTGTTCGTTCCGGTGGGTTGAGGCCGAGCTGCCCGGTGAGTACAGTGCCGGCATGTTCAACACGATCGGTCGACTGCTGCTACAAGTGCGGAAGGAACGAGGCTGGACTCAGTCCCACCTGGCGGCCCTGTTGCGGGTCTCGCAGAATCTGGTGTCGCTGTGTGAACGGGGGGAGCGCGGCTTTCCGCCGGAGCGGGTCACTGAATTGGCGGGCCTGGTCCAAATGAAGGAGTCGTCGCTACGCGATCTGTGTGTGCCGGTGGAGTACTTCAGCCTGGCTTCCGATCACCGCGAAATGCTGCCCCCCTACCCGGTGAAGGGGGAGTTGAAAGATTTCCCTCCGGAATGGTCTGCAGGTCTGAGCGCGGCGGTGCGAGACGAGATGGAGCATGCGTTCCCGAGAGACTCCCCGCTCGAGCTGGGGGCGGCCCTGCGTTTCCTGGAGGTCGGCAAGCTGTGCTTCGTGCGATTGATGGATGTCGGATGTCGGCTGCTGGTGGTGGAGAAAGGCTCGTTCCTCTCGGCCGGCCACCTGTGGCGGCACGCCATCGTCATCCGCGGCAAGCATCGCACCCTCATCCTGATTCCCCAGGTATCGCTGGTGGTAGTGGCCCAATCGATGGAGCGCCGTGTCGATTTCCTGGCGCTGTGGATCGGGAAGGGGGTCGAGCTCTGGGCGGACATCGAGATAGACAGCGGCTGGCACGAGGGGACCGCCAACGAGGACGCCCGCCGCGCCTGGGGTCTCCGCCTCCCGCGGCTGGGCTACAATGCAGGCCATATCGAACACCAGAAGTTCTACATGCACGTGGCCAACGACCTGGCCCGTCTCGAGGCCAACGCCAAGAAGAAACCGTAAAACCGTCATAGCGGTTTTATCACGTCCATAAAACCGCTATGACGGTTTTGCCGTTAGCAGGCGGACAGGCCCAGAAGGCCGTCGGGGTCGCTCAGACTGCGGATCGCGCGCCTGTGACAGCAGCGGTAGAAGCAAGCGGCAGCATCAGACGGCCATTCCAGTCCCGGCAGCCGTCCTCCGCCGTCGTCATGGCGACCTGTACGGCAACAACGTGAGAGACGACATAGGCGACGAAGAGCGCCAGCTCCGACAAACCAGGAGAAGAATGGCCAGGGCCTGACGAGCGCGGTTTACAGCGAGGACTGACCGAAGCTGCTGGACATAGGACAGGGTCCACGGTGAGACACAGGACCACAGGCAGCCAGAGGGCGACTTCCAGCGATCGGCCGCATACCAGCAGGCTCAAGCCGTATACGAGCAGAGCACCCCGGAGAGCCGTCCGCACTGCACCCGTCGCACCATTCGCGGGGCGACAGGGTCGTCAGCAGCATGCTCTCCAGGAAGCGGCCCCGGCCCAGACGCTCGAGGAACGGACCGGCCCAGACGCTCGAGGAACGGACCGTCCCAGGCGCAGCAGAAAGGCAAGACCACCGCAAACCAGCACGTTGTACAGCACGAGCGGAACGGGGAGTCGGGCGTCGACTGCCCAGCACGTGCGCGGCATCGTCCCCAGCAGGACCACCAGGGAGATGCCCAGCAGCCCCTCCACACTCACGCTGCGGGCGCCCCGCTTGCGCAACAACACGTCCAGCGCCGTCACCCGCCCATTATAGCACAGGCGGCAGGGAAGCCCCCGACCCTCCCCAACATGCGCCCCATGCACGCCACCGAGCCCCTGACCCGACCCCAGCAGCTTGTGTTGGAGCTCCTCGCCCTGGCGGGGTACGCCATCGTTGAGGAGACCTTGCAAAAGCTGGTCACCGTCGTATCGAAGGAGCCTTTCGAGATACGCTCGCACCTCAAGAACCTCCAGCACCTGCGGCTGGTGGGCACGGGGCCGAACTACGGGTCCTGGGTGCTGGCCGCCGAGGTGGCCGACATGGCCCTGCGAATGGCCGTGAAAGACGGGCTGGCCGACCCCGTGCTGGAAGCCCTGCAGCGCCTGGAGCCCCACCGCCACAAGCCGCCCCAGACCATGCTGCGATTGGCCACCTATCGTCGAGACTGGGCGGAGGTGGCCCGTATCGAACAGAAGTACCTCTATCACGCCGCACCGATCCTCGCCGACGCGCTGGCCAATCCCTTTGAGCCCGAGTGGTTCGAAGGCATGCCGCCGAAGCTGCGAGAGCAGACGCTCACCATCATGCTGGCCAACGGGCTGACGCGTTTTACCCCACTCGAAGGCGTGCTGGAGTATGCACTGGTCCCGCCCGTCCCAGACTCGGTGCTCTTTTTCGGCAGCCAGGTCCTGTTTCGACAGGGCCGTTTCGAAGCTTACGAGAAGCTGGTGACCAGCACCCACCACTGGTGGACGCCGGCCCATCGAGGCGCCCTCGCGTTCCTGCACGGCGACGATGCGGCCGCGGAGCCCCTGTTTGCCGAAAGTCTGGAGAAATGGCGAACGGGCACCGGGCGTCGCAAGGCCATGCACAGCGACGAAAACATGATCTTCTATTTCCTGTGCTTGCTGCGCCAGCGGAAGTACGCGGAGATCAAGAGCCTGGCCCGAGGCATCACCAAGGAAGATCCTTATCGCATCGCCCTGCTCTTGATCCGGGACGTCGCCGAACGAGAATTGGGCGCTCGCGAGACGGATCCGCCCCGAGAGTGGGAAGCTCGAGGCCACACCCGAGCCACCCAGTTTGTCTACATGCTCCATCAAGCGTGGACCGACGAACCCATCCAAGAAGACTGGCTGGTTGACTTCGAAAAAGCCGCTGAGCAGGCCGGTTTTACTTTCTGGGTCGAAGAGGCCAAAGCCACCCGGAACCGCACCCCGGGGCATCTGATCGACTGCCTGCGGCGCTCGGAGCCGTGGGAGCAGGTCATGGCGGGGCTAGAAGAGCTGGCTTCGACCCTCCAGCCAGTCGACAAGGCAGCCCGGCTGGTGTGGATCCTGGGCGGTGAACTGACCGCCCGGGAGCAACGATCCGACAAGACCGGCTGGAACAAGGGCAAGCCGGTCGGATTCAAGACGCTGCACGACAAGCACGCCACCATGGCGTACCTGACCCCGCAAGACCACCTCATCTGTTCCGCCATCGTGCGGGAGGGAGCATCCTATCGGTTGGACATGACCAAAGCCCTGCCCGCCATCGTGGGCCACCCTTTCGTCTTCAACGAGGACGGCACCTTGCTGGACATCGTATCGAGTCCGCCCGAGCTGTCCATCCAGCAGGAGAAGGGGGGCTTGCGCATTCGCATGATGCCGCCCTGGTTGGGCAACCCTGTCGAATTCATCCGAGACACGCCCACCCGCTTTCGGGTCGTGGTCTACAGCCCGCAGCACCAGAAGCTGGGGCAACTCATCCGACACGGGGTGCAGGTACCCGCCGCCGCCGCTCCCCGCCTGGCGCAGCTCGGCACGGCCGTGAGCGGGCTGGTGACCGTCCACTCCGACCTCGATGTCGGCGTGGGCGCCACCGAGGTGCCCTGGGATGCGGCGCTCCGAGCTGTCCTGGTCCCGTTTGGGATCGGTCTCAAACTGCACTTCACGGTGCAACCGTTAGGGCCGGAGGGACCGACCTTCAAGCCCGGGCAGGGCGGAGACGTGGTGGTGGCCGAGGTGGGGGGCCGTCGCGTGCAGACCCGGCGGGATCGAGACGATGAACGGCGACGATTGCTGGCCTTTGTCGAATCGTGCTCGGTCCTGACCCCAGGTCCGGTCGAATGGATGCTGGAGGAGTTCGAGTCCTGCCTCGATCTGCTGCAACAACTATCGCAGGCCCCAGACATCGTGGTGCAGTGGCCGCAGGGGCAGAAGTTCAAACTGGTGGGCCAGGCCTCGAGCAGCAACCTGTCCATGAATATCGCCCGCAGCAAGGACTGGTTTGCCCTCGAGGGCGGCGTGCGGGTGGACGAAACCCGGGTCGTGCAGATCTCGGAGCTCCTCAAGCAGGTACGGACCGGCCGCTTTGTCAAGCTGTCCGATACGGAATTCCTGGCACTGACCGAGGAGTTCCGCCGCCGGCTGCTCGAACTGGCGCACTATGCCGAGGTGCAGCGCAACGGCGTGCGGGTGCATCCATTGGCGGCCGGGGCGGTCGAGCCCCTCGCCCGCGAGGCCGGTTCGATACAGGCTGACGAGTCCTGGAAAGTCCACGTGGCCCGACTGGAGAGGCCGCACGTCCCCGAAGTCCCGGGCACGCTGCAGGCCGAGCTCCGCCCTTACCAGGTCGACGGCTACCGCTGGCTGAGCCGGCTGGCAGCATGGGGCGTGGGGGCCTGCCTCGCCGATGACATGGGGCTCGGCAAGACGCTGCAAGCCCTGGCCGTCATGGTGGAGAGAGCCCCGCAGGGCCCCACCCTGGTGGTCGCACCCGCCTCGGTGGCTTTGAACTGGATGGCAGAAGCCCGCCGATTCGCCCCCACCCTTCGCCTTCGACTCTACTCCGAAGAAGACCGCAAAGCGCCGTTCGATCCATCTCCCTTCGATCTGGTGGTGTGCACCTATGGACTGCTGTTCCAGGACCGAGAAAGACTGGCCGCGGTGTCGTGGACGACCCTCGTGCTGGATGAGGCGCAGGCCATCAAGAACCAGGGGACCCGACGTTCGCAGGCTGCCAAGGCCTTGACGGCCGGCTTCCGAGTGGTCACCACCGGCACGCCCGTCGAGAACCACCTGGCCGAGTTGTGGAACCTGTTCGACTTCCTCAACCCGGGGCTCCTCGGCTCCATGGACAGCTTCCACCGCCGCTTCGCCACGCCCATCACCCGGGTGCAGGACCCGGACGCCCGCCACGCCCTGCGCACCCTCATCGCCCCCTTCGTCCTGCGGCGCACCAAGGCGCAGGTCCTGTCCGAGCTGCCCCCTCGAACCGATATGGTGGTCCACGTCGAACTGGACGAAAGCGAACGCGGATTGTACGAATCCCTGCGCAAGGACGCCCTCGAACGGTTGCATATGAAAAAGAAGGAGCGCCGGGAAAAGGATCTCAAATTCCAGATTCTCGCCGAGCTGACGAAGCTCCGACGGGCCTGCTGCCATCCCCGCCTGGTGCTGCCTTCCGCGCCGCTCATCTCGAGCAAGCTGGCGGCGTTCGGCGAGATTCTCGACGAGTTGCTGGACAACCGACACAAGGCGCTCGTGTTCAGCCAGTTCGTCGATCATCTGTCGCTGGTGCGGGAGTATCTCGACGGGCGAGGCGTCCACTATCAGTATCTGGACGGCAGCACGCCGCTCCCCGCCCGCCAGCAGGCCGTCGAGGCCTTCCAGGCAGGGCACGGGGACCTCTTCCTCATCAGCCTGCGGGCGGGCGGGACGGGGTTGAACCTGACCGCGGCCGATTACGTCATCCACATGGATCCGTGGTGGAACCCCGCCGTCGAGGACCAGGCCTCGGACCGCGCCCACCGTATCGGACAGCAGCGACCCGTGACCGTCTATCGGATGGTGACTCGAGGCACGATTGAAGAGGGTATCGTGGGGTTGCACGCCGAGAAGCGGGAGCTGGCCGACGCCCTGCTGGAGGGGACAGAGATGAGCGCCGCCCTGTCAGCGGACGATCTGCTGCACCTGATATCCGACAGTTCATTTTAACACAGGCTTTACATCCTGTTCGTGGCCTGGCTGGGCTTGCCGCGGTAGCATTCTGGCACTATAATCAGGAGAGTGCCAGAAATGCAGAAGTTCATCGCCCAGCTCGGCCAACTCCAAGAACGGTTCAACCTCCTGGCCGAAGCCACCCGCGCTCAGTTCAAGACGCTGGGAACTCAACTCAACGTCATGCAGAACACGATGCTCACCGCCGGACAGAGGTTTGGCGTTGTCGAGGATCGTTTGGAGGCAGTAGAGGTAGGTTTAAAGGCAGTAGAGGTAGGTTTAAAGGCTGTAGGGGTAGGTTTAAAGGCAGCAGAAGTCGGCATCCACCAGACTCAGGAAGCCGTCCACGAGACACACGAGGCACTGAATGAGACCCGGCGGGCCATGGTGGACACGAGTGAGACCCTCGCCAACTGGGTGCAGAACTATTTGTCGCACCTCGAAGTGGTGAACAAACTGTTCGATCTCACCATGGAAGGCATCAAGAAGTCCACTGACCTGGAAGCCCGGGTCGACCAGCTCGAGAGCCAGGAAGCTCGCCTCAATGCCCGCTTCGAGGCCCTCGAGAAGCGCCTGCCCCCGCCCGAGCAACCCTAATCGGGTTTGCGACCCCCGCTCCGGAGGGAATCATTTCTTGGAGCGAGTTGAGGTCAGGCACATGCATATGCTATTTTGGATCATTGTGGGGATCATCGCGGGAGCCCTGGCTCGCCACGTCATACCCGGAGAAGGGCCCGGCGGATGGCTGGGCGACCTCGTCATCGGACTGGTGGGCGCTTTGTTCGGCGGCTGGCTTTTTACCGCCACGATTGGCCACTCCTATGGAGGATGGATCGGCAGCACCTTGGTGGCCCTGGTGGGCGCGGTCGTACTCCTCTGGATCATCCGGGCGTTTACCCGGCGCTGATCAGGCTTAGCGGCAGACCGGGACGTGTGCCGCCCGGCGCACGTCCTCTTTTTTCTTTTATGGCTTCGACAGATACTGCGAGGGGTTCTTCATGAACTTCACGACGCACTCATTGCAGCAGAACTGGACCTCTTTGCCCTTGTAGCGATAGGCCAGCCGATCCGGCCCCAACGTCTCGCCACTGACCAGGCAGGTGGTGCGCTTGTAGTGGCCGGACGGCTTGATGGGCACGAGATCGTGGTTCGCAGGGGCCTTGGTCGCCGGCACCGTGTAGGGGACGGAAGCGTGGGCAACAACAGGGTTGAAGGCAGGCAGGAAGAGGACGAAAAGGGCTGCAGTAATCCATGGTTTCATGGCGCACCCGTTTCGGGCTTGTCTACCAGACCCCTGCTAAAAGAGGAGTTCCCATGCGCAATCGCTTCCTGCCTGGTTTCGTCATCGGTATCGTATGCACGCTGGTCGTGCTGGCCGTCGGGGCCTTCGCCGTGGCCAAGGCCGGCTTGATTCCCGCCAACGCGGATGCCAAGCCGTCCATGCTGGAACGCCGCTTTGCGGGCATGGCTCGCGATGCGGCGGTGAATCGTTATGCCCCGACTGACGACAATCCCGTCAAGCTCAGCGACGAGAACCTCATGGCCGGCATGAAGCTCTACAAGAACCAGTGCCAGGGCTGCCACGGCGCCCCCGGCGACGCGGAAAACAAGTTCGGCCAGGCCATGTATCCGTCCATTCCGCAGTTTCCAGCTCGCAAACACCCTATGGGTATGAGCGAACAACAGATCTATTGGATTGGCAAACATGGCTTCCGCCTGACCGGCATGCCCGCCTTTACCGACATGATGACGGACGACGAACTGTGGAAGACGGCGCTCTTCATCAAGCACATGAGCCAACTCCCCCCCGCCGTAGAGGAGGCTTGGCGCAAGCCTTAGAACGCCCCACCTGTGTGGGTTCAGGCCTGGGTTCCGGTCGATCGGGCATGGTTCATGGTGCCCCTGCCGGCCCGGTGGGTTCGGATGTGGGGATTGTTTGAGGCGTCGCTGCGGGCTGCGAAGGAATCCCTCGCCGTCCAGTGGCTCTGCTTCCTCTTGGCGCACTGTGAGCTGGATTGCTATCGGGAGGGAGTTCCGTCCGAGGCCATCTACATGGGGCTGCTCCTGGCACTGGCGGCGGGCAAGGACCCTCGGAGCATCCTGGACCGGCTGACGCTATCGCATACGGGCATTCCAGAAGGCATGACAGCCCATCTCCTCGCCCTTGATCGCAGCCGTCGCGCTCCCGAATCGGCCTTGGCCCTGCTGGAAGGGGTGCCCGATCACCCAGGGGCATTCACTGCGCTTCCATACAACTGCGCCCGGCTACTGGAGGCCTGCGGGCGCGCATCGGCGGCGATGGAGGCTTACGACACGGTCCTGCGACGGTCTTGGATGTGCCTTTCCGCCCGTGACAGGCGCGAGGCTCTGAGGCAAGACCCTGCAACCCCGGAGGCCACGCCCAAACTAGAAGCCGTCCTATACCCTGTCGTGCAGACCTTCTTCCGCGAGTCTCCCGAGAACGTGCTACAGACTATCTGGAATGCCGATCGGCGTAGCCTGTCGCTCCCCGCATCGGCCAAACATCAGCTTCTGGCACGGGTCGACCGCCTGACGTCCGCGCGCCCCCTCAAGCACGACCACGTCCTCCCTGCCTTGCGAGCCCTCCTGGCCCCCGAGGGCCCCCCACAAGAAGTCCCGCCCGACGCCTGGGATGAGGGGCCCGAGCGCGTGTGACCCAATCGACAAAGCTCGATACGTTCACGCGCCCGGGGCGAACAGATAGAGGTGTTGCAGGAAGTCGGTCTCATCCAGGTTGGTGAGAGTCGCATCCAGCGGCTTGCCACCCAACCGGCCCTGCATGTGCCCGCTGGTGGGGTCGTATCGGACGTCGACGGAGCCCCCGAAGGCCGTCCCCTCCATGTCGCCCTCTTCGAAGCTCATCTGGACCGGCTGGCCCCCGACCTCGCCCTGACCCGAGCCAGCGGTCCAGTCGAAGTGCAGGTCGACGTCGCCGGCGGGCGCGGTGCCGTGGGCATCAAATCGATCCGGCGCCCACTGCACCGACAGGGACACTGCCCCGCCGTCGTCCCCCGTCACCTGGTCGCCGTGGGTCTGCAGATGCACAGGCCGACCGTCGGCCTGGCCATCCATCTGTTGCGAACGATGCTGCCAGGTCAAGCGCAGCGGCTTGCCGTCGTAAGTTCCCGTGATCCAACCGGTGGCGGGTGCAGGCATGATAATGCGCCTCCTCTTCTACAGTATCGGACAGCCCCGTCAAAAGGACGTCACAGGCCCATCATTTTTCAGCCGCCGCCCAGACCCGGTAGACATCACTAAAGGGTTTCCGGGCGGGGCGGAGTAAGTGCCGGCCCTATGCAAACCAGCACCCCTCCGCCTCCAGCAGCCGTTCCCATGTGCACCGCCATCCACGACTTTCCGGCCCAGTGTGCCGAAGCCGTGTCCATTGGGCGTGCCTTTGAAATGCCGGCGCTTGCGCCGAAGAACGTCGTCATCACCGGCCTGGGCGGCTCAGCCATCGGCGCCGACCTGCTGCGCTCCTATGTCGCTCCGCTAGGCATGGTGCCCATCATCCAGAACCGCAGCTACGACCTGCCCGCCTTCGTCAACGCCGACACGCTGGTCATGGTCTGCAGCTACTCGGGCAACACCGAAGAGACGGTGTCGGCCTTTGACCAGGCCCGGGCCCGAGGCGCCCAGGTCGTCCTGTACAGCACGGGGGGGCATCTGGGTGAGACCGCGAGCGCCCATCGCATGCCCTGGTGCCGCCTGCCGGGTGGCCTGCAACCCCGGGCCGCGCTGGGTCTGAGCTTCTTTCCGATGTTGCTGACGCTGGCCCGCCTGAGGCTCATTCCCGATCGAGATCAGGACATTCGCAACACGCTCAACGCCCTGGCCGGCTGGCGCGATCGGTACGCCTGGGATGCTCCCCACAACCAGAACATGGCCCGCCGCCTGGCCATCCAGTGGGCTGACCGCCTGCCCGTCGTCTACGGCTCCTATGGACCCATCGCCGCGGTCGCCTACCGCTGGAAGTGCCAGATCAACGAGAACGCGAAGGGCCTGGCGCTGTGGAACGAGTTTCCCGAACTGAACCACAACGAGACCGTCGGCTGGAGCGGCATTCCCGCCCTCAACCGCAACATGTCTGTCGTCATGCTGGGCACACCCGGCGATCCGCCTCGCATTCGGAAGCGCATGGAGCTGACCCAGACGCTGGTCGCCAGCCAAGCTGCCCACGTCGAGACCGTCCTGGCGGAGGGCGCCAACCCGTTGGCCTGGTTGTTCCACCTCGTTCACCTGGGCGACTGGGCCAGCTTCTACCTGGCCGTGCAGCGCAACCAGGACCCCGTGGAGGTACGGGCCATCGACAACATGAAGGCCGCGCTGGCCAAAGGAGACTGACATGCAGGTGGTGGGAGTCGATCTAGGGGGAACCCACGTGGCCGCCGCCGTCATGGACGTCCAGGGCAAGCTGCTGGGGCGAGCCGAAGAGTTCATCAACCGCCACGAAGTGCCCAAGGTCACCCTGCAACGGGACGTGGCGGGCGCCATTCGCAACGCCGTCCACCAGGCCGGCCTGGAGCTCAAACAGATTTCCACCGTCGGCATGGGCCTGCCGGGCAACATCGACCGCGCCCGAGGCATCTGCCGCTATTCGCCCAACTTCCGCTGGCACGACGTGCCCGTAGCGCAATTTCTGGAAGAGTCGCTGGACATGCCCGTCCATCTCCTCAACGACGTGCGCAGCCATACCCTCGGCGAACTGCACTTCGGGGCGGGCAAGGACCTCAACTCCTTCGCCATGCTCGCTTTGGGGACGGGGATCGGAGGGGGCGTGGTCCTCGACCGACGACTCCGCGAAGGCGCGCACAGCGCGGGGGGTGAGGTCGGCCACATCACGGTGGATCCCAATGGCCCCCTGTGCGGTTGTGGCAACCACGGCTGCATCGAGGCGCTGGCGGCCGCGCCCGCCATTGGTCGCGCGGGCCAGGAAGCCGCCGCCAAGGGAGAGGCTCCGGGCCTGATTCGGGTCGCCGGCTCCATTGACGCCATCACGGCGGCCACCGTGGCGGAGGCCGCCGAGCACGGCGATCCGGCCGCCCGCGCCATCTGGGAGAAGGTGGGCCGCTGGCTGGGCCTGGCCATTTGCGCCATCATCGGCACTCTCGACCCGGAGAAGATCCTGGTGGGGGGCAAGGT
>DASYBA010000682.1:0-2242 GCA_036501005.1 Candidatus Xenobia bacterium
CGAGTCCCGAGCGCACGAGGCCGAGTCGCAAGTCGAGGTCCTGCAGGGTGACAAGGACGAACTGATCCAGGAGTTGGACCAGGTCAAGAAAGACCTGTCGACGTCTGAAGAGCGAGTCATGCTGTTGACCGAGGAGCGCACGGCGCTGCGCTTCCAACTGGAAGAGCACCTGCAAAACATGGATGAAGACACCGAGGAGGCGCCGGCCGAAGGCTAGCGTTTGTCCCGTCCCGGCGCGATAATATTGGTGTGAACATCTGGCTGGCTCGCCACCCCGTATGGCGCCACTGGCGCGCCTCCCACCCGGGCCGTTGGGGGGCTGCCCTGGCTGCCATGGGCCTGTTGGTTGGCCTGCTGCCTCACGACGATACCATGTATGCCCTGTACGCGGTGCTGTACCTGACGGTGGTGCCGTTGGCCAGTCTCCTGGGCGGCTACCGGGTGCTGGGTCGGGAACGCTCGTCTCGCCGGCTCGAGATCCTCCAGACCTCCCCCCTTTCCCCCGTCTCCATGGTGGGGGGATTGTATGCGACGGCCCTGGATTGCACCGGCCGTGTCGCAGTGCCGCTGAATCTGGGCCTGCTGACCGGGTGGCTGGCCACTGCGCCCGACCATCGAACGGTGCTGAGGGTCTGCGCCCTGACGCTCGCCGCCATGGTCACCTGGGTGTGCCTCACGGCCCTGGCCCTGCTGGCCGCCCTGATGTCCTATCGGTGGCAGAGACGTAAAGCGGGCCTGTGGGCCCTCATCGCCGTCGCGGCGCTGCTGTTCTGGCATCTGGTCCAAACGGGGACGGAACCTCGCAGCGTGCTGGACCTTCTCGACCCCCTCTGTTTCGTGGGAGCTGTGATGGGAAGCCCTTACTATGTCGATCCCATCCTGACCTGGTGGCCGGCCGCGTTCTATCTCGGGCTGACCGGCGTGGGGTTGCTGCTGGCCTGCTGGCAGTGGGCCAACCTCGGGGAGGGGAGCCCGGGGACGTTGCGTCCCGACCCTCGTCCCCGGTCCACCTACGTCAAGCCCAAGCTTCTGCGCGACCCGTTTGTCGCCGACCTGGTGAACCAGCTCCGTCGTAGATGGGTCCGTTACACAGCACAGGCCGTCCTATGGCTCGCGGGCATCCTGCTCCTGGCGGAGATGGCCGGGAGGATCGACATGGCCGCACTACTGGGGGTCGGGTTGCTCTTCTGTCGAGGGGTGGGCATGTCCAGCCGAAGCCGCTGGGTCCGTGGTCATCCGGCGACCGTCCAACTGGTGACCCTCACGGTAGCCCGGTGCAAGAACGGTCTGGACGACTAGCCGACCTCGATGTCGACCTGGCTGGGGGTGCGCTTGCCGCCTTCCGAGGTGGAGAATTTCAACTGCATGTCGGCTTCCTGGCCGGGCGCCCGAAACACGAAGATCTGCTGGCCATCCTGCGCCGTCCAGTTCCGATACA
The DNA here is from genome assembly GCA_036501005.1 of Candidatus Xenobia bacterium. Classification (GTDB taxonomy): domain Bacteria; phylum Vulcanimicrobiota; class Xenobia; order RGZZ01; family DASYBA01; genus DASYBA01. Next base: position 1,439 of record DASYBA010000682.1, read on the forward strand.
GGAAGCCCTGGGAGTTGCCTCCCTGCAGCTTGCAGCTATCGTAGCTGGCGTTGCTTCCGGCCGGGAAGGCCACGGCAAAATTCTGGCCGGCCGGAACCTGGCCTGATCCCTTGCTGGCGTTGATCTGGGTCGACCAGGCCAGGGGCTGGCTGCCTCGGCTGGTATCAGCACCGTAGGTGATCCCGGGATAACCAATCGTGTTCATCGTCTCTCTCCTCGTAACGCCTAGGAGAGTAGCGCAGATGAAGTTATCAGACTATTGACGATTTGTTGCTAATCCGCGACGGGGGGCTTCCACAGGCAGATGGTGCGGTCGTGCGAACCGGACGCCAGGATGCTGGCATCGGGCGCGTAGGCGAGGGAGCAGACCGGGCCCTGATGCCCTTCCAAGGTGGCTATTTCAGCCCGCTTCTTGACGTCCCACACCACCACCTGGCGGCCCCAGGTGCCGTACGCCAGCGTGGACCCATCGGGCGTGAAGGCCGCCGCCAGCACGCTGGACGATTCCTCGATCCGATACAACTCCTTGCCCGACGTGGCATTCCACAACCGCACCGTGTTGTCGTACGAGGTGGAGATGAGCAGGTTGCCGTCGGGCGAGTAGAGCACGGCTGACATCCAGTCCCAGTGGCCGCCGAGCTGCTTGAGCTCTCGGCCCGTCTCCACGTCCCACAGGCGAATGGTGCAGTCGTCCAGCCCGGCACTGGCCAGCACCCGGCCGTCGGGCGAAAAGTCTATGCAAGCCACCGGGCCGGCGTGCCCGGCAAGCTGCCGGATGGGTTCACCGCTCTTGTAATCCCACAG
>DASYBA010000683.1:0-4771 GCA_036501005.1 Candidatus Xenobia bacterium
GCGGCCACCAGCTCACCGATGCTGTGCCCCAGCACGGCGACCGGCTGGACCCCCCAGGAACGCCACAGGGTGGCCAGCGAGTACTCCAGCGCGAAGAGGGCGGGCTGGGTGAACTGGGTCTGATCCAGGAGGCCCTCTGCATCCGAGAACATGACGGACAGCAGGGGACGAGGCAGCAGGGGATCCAGAATGGCCGCACACTGGTCCATGGTCTGGCGGAAGATGGGATGGGTGTCGTACAGTCCACGCCCCATGCCGGCGTATTGGGACCCCTGCCCAGTAAAGAGGAACGCCACTCGAGGTGCGGCCGCGGGGGCCACGCCCCGGCTGGCCGACCCGGCCTCCAGGGCCGCCTGCATCCTTTCGGTGGACGGCGCCACGACCGCCAGGCGGTGGGGGAAATGGGACCGGCCCGTCGAGGCGGTCAAGCACAGGTCCGCCAGGGCGATGTCAGGATGGGCTTTGAGATGCGCCGCCAGCCGGCTGGCCTGCCCATCGAGGGCGGCTGCATCCCGTGCGGACAGCACCAGCAGGCCGGCCGGGGGCGCAGCGGCTGGAACGGCGGGCTCCTGCGGCGCTTCTTCGACCACGACGTGCACGTTGGTGCCGCTCAATCCAAAGGAGCTGATCCCGGCCAGGCGCGGCTTGTCGCCCCGGGGCCAGGGTTGTTCCTCGTGGGGAATCACGAAGGGCGTCCCCGAGAGATCGATGCGAGGATTGAGGGCGCGGAAGTGGAGGTGCCGGGGGATGGCCTCGTGCTGCAGCGCCAGCACGGTCTTGATGAGGCCGCCCACGCCGGCGGCGCCCTCCATGTGACCGATGTTGGTCTTGACCGACGACAGGTAGCATACCGACTCGTCCGGGCGGGGGGCGCCCAGCACGGCTTTGAGGGCATCCACCTCGATGGGGTCGCCCAGCGGCGTGCCGGTGCCGTGGGCCTCGATGTACCCGATGGCCGCGGGCGAGACGTTGGCGTTGTGCAGGGCCTGCCGTAGGAGGGCCTGCTGCGACAAGACGTTGGGGGCGGTCAACCCGGTCGAGCGGCCGTCCTGGTTGACCGCCGAGCCACGCACCACGGCCCAGATGCGATCGCCGGCGCGCTGGGCCGCGGAGAGGCGCTTCAGCACCACAAAACCGCAGCCCTCGCCCCGCACATAGCCGTTGGCCGAGGCGTCGAAGGTCTTGCAGCGTCCGTCGACAGAGAGGGCGTGGATGCCGGCGAGCCCTTCCATGACCTTGGGCGAGACCACCAGGTTGACGCCCCCCGCCAGAGCCATGTCGCACTCGGACTGGCGCAGGCTCTGACATGCCAGGTGGACGGCCAAAAGCGAGGATGAGCAGGCCGTATCGACGGTGAAAGCTGGACCCTGCAGCCCCAGGGAGTAGGAAAGCCGACCCGCCGCAATGCTGGGCATGACGCCCGTCAGGCTGTACGGGTCCAGCTCGTCGCGCTGGTACATCTGCTGCTCGTAGTCTTGCGACCACATGCCCAGGAACACGCCGGTGCGACTGCCGCTCAACTGGTCAGCCGGCACGCCGGCCTGCTCGAAGGCTTCCCACGCCACTTCGAGGAGGAGGCGCTGCTGCGGGTCCATGCTTTCCGCCTCCCGCGGGGCGATGCCGAAGAAGGCGGCATCGAAGCCGGTGACGTCGCTCTCCTCCAGGAGCGCCGCCCAGCGAGTCGATGCATCCCGCCGCGGGTCGGGGCTCCAGCGGTCGGCTGGAATCTCGCGGACCGCGTCGACGCCTCGATGGAGGACGTCCCAGAACCCGTCGGGTCCCACCGCACCGCCCGGAAAGCGACAGCCGACCCCGATGATGGCGATGGACTCGGCCGGGTCGACCCCGCCGCGGACCGGGTCCGGTGCGGCTAGGGCCGGCGCCCCGTCGAGCATGCGGCCGAGCTGCTCGGACAGGGTGGCGACCTGCGGGTAGGTCCAGATCAGGGTGGCGGCGAGGGTCAGACCCAGGCCGGCTTCGAGGCGGTTGCGCAACTCCAGCCCCATGAACGACTCCAGCCCCAGGCTCTTGAAGGGAACGTCTCGCACCACCGCGGCGGGCTCGAGTCGCAGGACCTGGGCGACCTGATCCCGGACGAACTGCTCCAGCACGGCGCCGCGGTCGCCCCCGGCGGCCAGGAGACGGGAACGGAAGGAAGTGGGAGGCGGCGCGGCTGCCTTGACCGGAGTGGCCCGGCTTACCGGTCGCAGGCCCGCGTACAAGCTGGACGATGCAGCCTCGGCGTGGAACTCCAGCCACTGGCGAACGTTGAGGGGCCAGACGCCGACCTGGCTGGCCGTCCCCCCGACCAGCCGCTCGAGCGCGTGCTGCACCTGATCGGAAGTCAGCGTGCCGAGCCCCCGCAGGGCCAGGCGCTCGGCTTGGGCCGGCTGCCCATCGTGAGCAAACGGGGCCCAGTCGATGCTGAGGCCCGCCAGACCCTCCGACTGGCGCCGCACGGCGATGCCGGCCATGAACGCCCCCGCCACCGCCTGGGTCTCCTGGTCCGGCATGCTCAGCAGAGATGCCGCGGATGAGCAGAGCACAAAGAAGTCGAGCGGCCGTGAAAGCGTGGCCTCGTGCACGTCCCACAGCGCGGCCAGATTGTCCCCTGCCATCACGAGACCGGCCAACGGCGGTTCCGCCGCCAAAACGTCGGACAGACTGCCCACTACCAGGTGGGTCGCCCCTCTCTCCCGCAGCCACTGAGTGGCGGCGGTGACCATGCCGGCACTCACTCCGATGAGCGCATAGCTGCGGTCGGGGCGGATGGGCACGGGCGTGGCTCGGGCACGTGGGCGACGGACCAGCCGGGCGACGTGCCGCCCGGCCGGACTGAGGGCGATCTCCTCCTCGGGACTGTCCGCCCTCAAGACCTGCGCCAAGAGCTCCCATGGCGAGTCAAAAGACAGATCGACGCACGTCGGCCGCAGCTCCGGGTGTTCCGCCGCGAGGCTTCGCCGCAGGCCCCACAACGCCGCCTGGGCGGGGTCGACCGGACCGTGGCGTTGCCCATGACGAGTGACCAGCCACAACCGGGGCACATCTCGGCCCGGGTGCTGCAGGACCGAGTCGACGAGCGCCCGGACCTCCTGGCAATACTGGGCCGCCCTCACCGCCGGGGGGCGATCGTCGGCCGGCGGCGCCAGGTAACAAATGCCGTGTCTCTCTCCGTCACCGGACAGCAAGGTGGCCAACTCGGGACTATCCGACCCTACCACCGACCAACTGCCGGACCGCTCGCCGGACGGTGTGGGAGACGTCTGCCAGTCGAGGACCACGTCCCACTCGGGCCCGGCCGGGGCTTCGGCAACCGCCGGCGCCTCCACCCAATAGCTCTCGCGCTGCCACGGGTAGGAAGGCAAAGAAACGACTTGACCCCGGGGATACAGATGCTGCCAGCCGACCGGTGCGCCGGCCGTATACAAGGCCCCCAGCGACTCCAACATGGCCGATTGCTCGCCCTGGTCCCGCCGCAGGGTGGGGAGGGCCCGCGCTTCCGCCGGCAGCATGGAGGCGATGGCGGGCAGCAGGATGGGATGCGGGCTGATCTCGATGAAGACCGTGTTCCCTTCGGACAACGCCAACTGGATGGCGTGGAAGAACTGCACGGGTTCGCGCAGGTTCCGCACCCAGTACGGGGCAGTGAAGGCGGACCCGTCGCTGGATTCAGCGGTCACGGTGGAGTAGATGGGGACGTTGCCGGCCCGGGGATGGACGGCCGCGACGGCGGCCAGCAGATCGTCTCGCAGCGGGTCCATCTGCGGACTGTGAGACGCGACGTCGACCTTGACGCGGCGGCAGAAGATTCCCTCGGCCTCGAGCCTGGCCAGGACGTCTTCCAGCGCCTCCGGAGCCCCCGACAGCACCGTCGAGCGAGGGCTGTTGCTGACCGCAACCGAGAGACGGTCCTCGTAGCCGGACAGTCGCCCTTGAGCTTCAGCGGCGGACAGCTCGACCACCGCCATGGCCCCCTGGCCACTCACCCGCCTGAGGAGGCGGCTCCGACGGCAGATGACGGCCACGGCGTCGTCCAACGTCAGCGACCCGGCCACGTGGGCCGCGGCCACTTCGCCCATGCTGTGCCCCACCACCGCATCGGGCGCCACCCCCCACGACCGCCACTGGGCGGCAAGAGCAATTTCCATGGCGAACAGCGCGGGCTGGATGACGTCGATCGGCTGCCCCTCGATGCCGGCGTCGAGTTGCTCCAGCAAGGACCACCCGGCTTCCCGCCGGATGGCCGCATCGCAGCTTTCGATGACGGTGCGGAACACCGGCTCGGCGGCCAGGAGCTGGCGGCCCATGCCGTTCCACTGCGATCCTTGCCCGGGAAACACGAAAACCACTCGAGGCGGAGCCTGCCCGATGGCCCCGGACACGACGCCCGGCGCCGAGCGACCCTCGGCATAGGCCTGCAAGGCGGCGGACAGCATGGCTAGCTGATCTCCCACCAGCGCCAGGCGATACGGATGGTGGCCCCGGCGAATGCCCGCGGTATAGGCCACGTCCCACAGCCGGGGCGGGTCCTGGAGCAATCGCTCGCTCCATGCCCTCGCCATCGACTGCAACGCGGCCGGGCTGCGGGCCGACAACGGCACCATGACGGGCCGGTCTGGGGCTGCTGAAGAGCCGCCGGCTCGCGGCGCCTCGGCGACGACCACGTAGGCGTTGGTGCCGCTCAATCCAAAAGAGCTGACCCCGGCCACCCGGGTGCGGCTGCCCGATGGCCACGGCATGCGAGCCTGCGGCACCTGCACCAGGATCTGCT
>DASYBA010000684.1:0-11952 GCA_036501005.1 Candidatus Xenobia bacterium
CTGCAGACGGGCAAGATGAGGTCGGCGTACCATGCGGTCTCTTCCATGAAGAGACCGGTGTAGGCCAGAAACTCGAGCTTCTTGAACGCCTCCCGCACGCGCTTGGTGTTGGCGCTCCCCAGGAGCGGATTGCCTTCCACGATCAGCAGCTTCATGCGATAGGGCACGCCGTCGAGGATGGAGGTGGCAAACGCATCGGGGCCCACCGGGAGACCGCTCCGTCGGGGGGGAGTCGTACCTTTGACGGGGGGCAGGTCCAGGCCGCCGGGCCAGGTGTTGTGCATGAAGTTGCAGCCCGCGCCCGGCACCCCGATGTTGCCGGTGATGGCGGCCAGGAACGCCAACGTTCGATAGGTGTCGAAAGCGCTCAACTGGTGCGAGATGCCGGCGTTGCAGAAGATGGCGGAGGGCTTCTCGGTCGCATAGCGGTGCGCCAGTCGGCGAATCGTCTCGGCCGGCACGTCGCAGACCCCACCGGCCCACTCGGGGGCGTAATGGTTTCCGAGCACGTGCGCCCGCAGCGCATCGAAGCCGATCACCCACTGCTGAACAAACGTGCGATCGTACAACTCGTTCTGCAAGATGTGGTGCAGCATGCCCAGCGCCAGCGCCAGGTCGGTATGGGGCTTGGGGGCAATCCACTCGTCGGCCTGCGCCGCGGTGGGCGTCTGGCGGGGGTCTACCACGATCAGGCGGGCCCCGCTCTTGGCTCGGCAGCGGAGGAGGTGGGCAAACGTGACCGGCTGCGTCTCCGCCTGGTTGGTGCCCAAAAACAGAAACGTTCGTGCCGAGCCCAGATCTTCTCGTCCCGTGGCCGGATCGACGCCGTAGCCGTTGGTAAAGTTGCCCATGCCGAAAGTGGTGGCCAGGGCGTCTCCGCCCGCGTCGTTGCAGACCGGCCCGACGTCGGTATCGTTGGGTGAGCCCAGCAGCTCGAACACGCGGTGCACCAGCGAGCCCGTTCCCCTCGGCAGGCGGCCACTGGTCTTGTTGACCACCGCCCACGGCTCGTCTTGATCGCGCAGCGCCAGCATGCGGCGGGCCAGCGTGTCGAGCGCCTCGTCCCAGGAGATGGGCGCAAAGGTTGACGACGGGTCGCCCTTGTCGCCCGATACCCGCTTCAAGGGCTGCGTGAGGCGATGGCGATTGTAGACCAGTTGGGTCATCATGGGGCCCTTCACGCAGATGCCCCCGGCCTGGACCGGGTCGGCCGGTTCTCCGACGACGTCGATGATGCGGTGGTCCTTGACCGACACCTTCAGGCGGCAGTTGCAGTTGCAGAACTGGCAGGCGCTGTCCACCACCCGATCCGGCAGCAGGGCCCCGGAGCCGCGGGTGAAGTCGTAGGTGGGCGCCGCCTTGTCGGTGGCCGGATAGCGGTTCTCGGCCGCCTCTACCCCCACGGGGAGCACCGCCGCCGTCCCACTGGCCATCAGCCCCTGGAGAAACTGGCGTCGAGAAAAGCCGTCGTGCATGGAACTCCCTCATTTCGATATTTCTGTTCTATTGGAACTATCGTTCTAGGCTGGCTTGCCGTCAGGGTTTGCGGTCCAAATCAATATAAAGCCAGGAGGAAGCCAGCCGGGTGGGGGAATTCAAGACCTGGTGGGTGCCACCCTGCTATTGCTCATGGCCCCCGCCTGGTCCTCGCCCACCCGCTTGAACTGGATCCAGACCAACGACGGACGCCAATCGCAGGGCAGCTTCGGGTTCATCCAGGGGCTGACCCCCCGATTCCTGATGGAAAGCTGGGCTACGTTTCCCAGCGACGGCGCCGGCACCGTCTACACGCTCAAGTTCGACTATGTCGTGCCCATGAAGTGACCGGCTACCCGCAGCATCCGCTACCGGGCTTGCAGGCACCACTTTCTTCCACTGGAACCTCCACGGTCAGGCAGGGCAGGTGCAAGGCCTGCGTCCGCGTGCAACATTCCGCGTACAGAAAATTCAGCAACTCCTGCAGGGCTTCCGTGTTGGCGCGGTAGCGCAAGAAGGTGCCCTGCCTCCGCACCGTCACCAGATCCTCGTTCTTGAGCTTGTCGAGGTGGTGAGACAAGGTGGAGGCCGCCATGCCCAGCTCACCCTGGATCTCGCCCACGTTCATGCCGTCGGGATGGGCGGCCAGCAGCAGGCGGAGAATACGCAGGCGCGGTTCTGTGCCCATGGCCGAGAACATGTCTGCATACCGCTCCAGGGATTCTTCCATATCGACCTCCTAGCAGCAGCCGGAGTTGGGGTCGCACCCCACCGGCGTACGCCGTCCGGCATCGTCTGGCTCGTAGACTGCGAAGGTCGCACTCCAGGGCGGGTTGCGCAGCTTGCTGGCCGTATCGGTACAGACTTCCACCGCCTCGTCTCGAGGAAAGAGGTGCCCCTCCTCGTCGGTCACCGCCTTCCACGGCCCCAGGTAGACGGCCTTCTGGCCGATGAAGACGCAGCCCGCCGTCTTTTCGAACTTGAACCCCTGCACCGTCACCGCGTGGAATGCCCGCCCCTCGACCTCCTTCCAGAAGCTCTTGCGAAGGACCGTCAAACCGTAGAACCCGGCCCGCTCCAGCAGCGCCAGGAACTCACCCTCAGACAGCGCGCCGCTAATGCACTCGCCCCAGAGCCGAGGATTGAACCGCAGGTGCGGCGGCACCTCTCCTTCCGATACGATATCCGACAAGACCACTCGCCCGTGGTCGGTCAGCACCCGCCACATCTCCCGAAACACGGCCGACTTGTCCGGGGAGAGATTGATGACACAGTTGCTCGTCACCAGTTGGACGCTCCGGTCGTCGACCGGCAGCTTCTCCAGGAAGCCCTGGCGGAACTCGACGACGTCGTAACCCAGGTTCTGCGCCACGGTCACCTGGTGCGTGCGCGCCACCTCCAGCATGGCGGGCGTCATGTCGACGCCGATGACCCGTCCACCAGACCCCACCTTGCGGGCCGCGATAAAACAGTCGATACCGCCGCCCGAGCCCAGATCGACCACCGTTTCCCCCGGCTGCACCCGAGCCATGCTCATGGGCCCGCCGCACCCGTAGAAGCGCTCCAGGACTTCTGCCGGAATGTGGGCCGTGTCGTCGACATCGTATCGAATCGGGCAGCACAGCTCGGCTTGCGGTTCGGCCGCGGCATGGCTATAGAATTCCTGCACCAGGTCTCGAGAACGGTCCACCACATCGATGGGAAGAACGCACGCGGAGCGGCTGAAGCGGACCTCCGGCAAGCGGCCTGCCAGGCCTTCCAGAGTCTCCCGATCGGCGCCGCACACCATGCCTTCCTCCCCCATGGAGAGCGCCACCACCGGGCGGTTGTACCCGGACTTGTAGGGGAAGGCGGCCAGGCGCTCCCGGGCCTGCTCGACGAACAGATGCTTGAATGTGTCCTGATACAGGGCGCAGTACGGGTCGTCGGACAGCAGACGCTCGCCCAGCGGCACCTCCGCCGCGGCATGGAAATAGCCGTGCTCGACGTCGCCGCCGCCGCACAGAAATCGATAGCGACACCCCTGACACTGCGGCTTGTCGACCACCGACAGCCCCCGAAACGTGCGGGCCAGTGCGGAGTCCCGCCAGATGGCCTGCAACGACTGCTCTTTCAAGCTGCCCAGGCAGAGCGCAGCCTCGCCGACCGTGGCCGGGGACGGGTACACCCGCTCGTCAGTATAGACGCAGAGCGATTCCAAGACCATGTTGGACAGATCCGTTCGCACCCCGCGCAGGCCGTTGATCCGGCTCCGTATCGCCTCGTCGTTGTCTATCGAAACATGCAACGCTCTCGCCCGAACTCGGAGGCGACGGACGGCCTCGATGAGGGCGCTCAAGGGAGGCTGGAACTGCCCGGCGGCGGCGCGGCCCCGCTGGTGCGGCCACAGGATGTGGAGGGCACTGGCCCGGTGGGCGGCCGCCAGATCGGCCATGGCCTCCAGCGTGGGCAGCACCTCGGGACGGGCCACCGCCGTCATGGTCACGGAGAATCCGGCCTGCACCAACCGGTCGAACCCCTCGAGCGCGGTAGCGAACGTACCGGACCCTCGCATGGCCTCGTGCAGCTCGGCCGTGGGCCCGTCCAGGCTGATCTGAAAGCGGAGGCGCTCCCGAGGCATGTCCTGCAGGCGTTGCACCCGAGCCTCGGTCAGCAGCGTGCCGTTGGTCAGGACCACCAACTCACTGTCTTGGGTCACCTGGTCTATGCGCTCCACGATGTCGGATCGAGCCCAGGGCTCCCCACCAGTGAAAAGAAAGCGTCGCACCCCGAGGCCGTGAGCTTCGTCCAATATCCCCTGCAACCGCTCGGGAGGCAGCCCGGCGTTGAGGCCCGGCGCCGAGCTCACCAGGCAGTGCGCACAGGCCAGGTTGCAGGCGTCGTTGAGGTGCACCCACAGCTCGGTCAGCCGGGTCTCGGCCTCCGCCCGCGCCGTTCTGGGGGAGGACGGTCCGTTGGCGAGGGGAAAGTCGGCCCGTGCCAGCGCTTGCACGAAGGTGTCGGCTTCGAGCCAGGCCTGGGTTGAACTGATACCCCGGGAGGCCTGGTAGCGTGATAGCACTTCTGCCCATGGCAGGCCGTCCGACAGAAGCTCCAACAACCGTCGGCCGCGGTCATCGGTCGCCACCCAGTGGGGCCGGCTGGCGTCCAGCGCGACAACAGCCCCGTCCTCCTCCATCCAGTCCAGGTCGGGCAAGCGAACGCGAGTGTCGGTGTTGAGCTCCATGGCGTCAAGACTCCCTAACCGTCTGGCCGCCCGAATGGCTCCCGAGGCTCAGACCCGTTGCCGCCAATGTTCCAGGATATCGCGCAGCGTCTGGGCCAGGGCTCGTTTCGGGGCCCACCCCGTCAGCTCGTGAAAGCGCCTGCAATCGCCGACCAGGGCCGGGGCGTCGTGGGGACGCAACCGTTCCGGGTCCACTTCCAACTTGGGTTTGACCGTGCTCATCGAAATGAGCAGATCGAGGATCTCCTGAACCGGCCGCCCCTGTCCCGAGCAGATATTGTAGACCTCCCCAGGCGCTCCTTTCTGCAGCGCCAGCCAGTACGCCTCGACGACGTCCCGGACGTCGCAGTAGTCGCGAATGGCGGCCAGATTGCCGACCTTCATGACGGGCGAGGCCCCCCGTTTCTCCATGCCGGCCAACTGCGCGGCAAAGCTGGCCTCGGCGTAGTCGATGGCGCGGCGGGGACCGATGTGGTTGAAGGCTCGGGTGCGAATGATGCGAAGGCCATAGCTCTGCGCGTATTGGTAGGCGAGCATGTCCTGGGCCACTTTGCTGACCGCGTAGGGTGAGACCGGGTGGGGCTCGCACGTTTCCTGGATGGGCAGCGCCTCCTTCGGCACCACGCCGTATTCCTCGCTGGAGCCCGGCACCAGCACGACGCAGCCCGTCAGGTTCTGCTCCCGCAGCGACTCCAACACGTTGAGCTGCCCCAGCAGGTTGGTCAGCACCGTATCGGTCGGCGCGTGCCACGAGGTGGGAATGTGGCTCTGCGCGGCCAAGTGGAAAAGGTAGTCGGGACGGGCCGTGGCCACGGCTTCCCGAACGCTGGTGCCGTCTCTGACGTCACACTCCAGCAGGGTGAGGCGGGCGCGCAGGTGGTCGACGTTCTCGGTCCGGCTGCGCCACCGCATGGTGCCGTAGATCTGGTGGCCCTCGGGCAGGGAGAGAAGGTATTCGGCCAGGTGGCTGCCGACGAAGCCGGTCAGGCCGGTGATCAGAATGCGTGACATGGGGCGACCTTTCTGCGGGACATCTACAGGTTCCCCTGCGGGAGTGGAAGAACGTTCAACCCCATGGAGACCTTGAAAAATCGCGCCAGCGCCATCCTGCGCATCAACGACCGGAGCCGCTACACCGTGCCGGCCGGCCATCTGTACCCGCACCAGTGGGCGTGGGATTCGGCCTTCATCGCCCTGGGCTGGGCCAGCATCGACATGGGTAGAGCCGTGCTGGAACTGGAGACCCTGATGGCGGGCCAGTGGTCCGACGGTCGCGTGCCCCACATCCAGTTTCACCAGGCCGGTCACTACTTTCCCGACGAGACGTTCTGGGAGACTCACCGCTTGGCGGGCTCGACCCGCTGCCCCGTCAAGAGTTCGAGCATCACCCAGCCCCCCGTCTGGGCCACCGCCGCCCGCCGCCTGCTGGAGCGGGGCGCGGATGAGACCCGCATCAAAGCGTTGCTGCCCGCCATGGATCGATCCCACCGCTTTTTTCACGAGCAGCGCGATCCGCTCTCTCGTGACCTGGTGGCCGTGGTCCATCCTTGGGAGAGCGGTCTCGACAACAGCCCCGCGTGGGATGTCCCGTTGCAGGCCATCGATCCCAGTCAGGCCCCGGCCTTCCGTCGCATTGACAAAGACGTCGTCGGTGACGCCAGCCAACGACCCACAGACGACCAGTACCGCCGCTACGCCGTGCTGGTCAAGGCCATCGCAGGGGACGACTACGGGCCTGGGCTGTGGGCCGTGTACGACCCGTTGACGACGGCTATCCTGGCCCGGGCCGAGGTAGATCTGGGTTGGCTGGGAGACCGTCTGGGCGTCCCCACCGATGCGGCCCAGCGAGGGGAGAGGCTGACGTCGGCCCTCATGCGCCACTTGTGGGACGAGCACCTCGGCCGCTTCACGTTCTACGACGTGGTGGGGCGCCGCACGTTGTCGCCTGACGTCATTGCGGCCTACGCCCCCTTGTCGTTGGACCTTCCCCCCGCTTGCCGGGCGCGCCTGGAGGCAGGCCTGCAGGCCCGTTTCTGGACAGAGTGGCCGCTGCCCAGCACCGCACCGTCGGATCCTGCCTTCGATGCCCGCCGCTACTGGCGAGGCCCGACCTGGATCAACATGAACTGGCTGCTCGTTCCCCGACTGGGGGCGACCCTGCGGGACAAGACCTTGGAGCTGATGGACCGCCACGGCTTCTGGGAATACTTCGACCCCCATACCGGAGAAGGTCTGGGCGCGCACGACTTCGCCTGGTCGGCCGCCCTCGCGTTGGATCTCCTCGCATAGAAAAGACCACCTACGGTGGTCCTTCCTGTTGCGCAGTTCGGAAGTCTACGAGAATTCCATCAAGCCCATGGCGTTGTCGCCGAGGGAGCCGGTGAGCAACTGGCCGCTCAGGCCATCCTGCGACAGCAACGACTGCCCCAGGCCCATGCCCATGCCGAGCCCCATGCCGAGGCCGGCCATCGGGTTCATGCCGCCAAAGCCGCCCCCGCCGCCCATCATGTTGTTGGCCATGTTCATGCCCATGCCCATTCCCATTCCCATTCCCATTCCGCCCATGAGTCCGTTCATGAAGTTGCCCAGTGGGCCCTGCTGGCCCTGGCCCCAAGGCCCGCGGTTGCCCTGGCCTTCTCCGCAGTGACGATGATGATGGTGGTGATGATGGTGGCGCCCACGGCCCTCACGACCCTCACGCCCTTCTCCAACCATCTCGCCCATCATGCCGCCGATAGCCAGTCCACTACCAAACGCTGCAAACATTGCGATGTCCTCCGACCAGTTGTATTTCTGTAACTATTTTAACGACTTCGCAATAAACTGTTGAGCCTCCGTTTGTAAATCGTCTGTTAACCTTGTTGCCGGCTTGTTGACTTTTCCATTTAACATGTTCAAGGGTGGCGAAAAACAGGACCCTGTCCGTATTGGACAGGGTCCTGGTGAGAATCGCTACGGAGGGCCGAATTGTTAGCTGAATTCCATCAGGCCCATGGCGTTGGTGTTGAGACCGCCGGTGAGCAACTGACCGCTCAGGCCGTCCTGCTGCAGCAGGGACTCGCCCACGCCGGTGCCCATCGGGGAATTGGCCGTGCTGATGCCGCTCAGCCCCCCGCCGCCGTTGAGCACGGAGCCAAACGGGTTGCCGCCCTGGGGGCCCATCAGGCCGCTGGTCCAGCCGCCGAGGGCGCCCTGGCCGTTCTGGCCGTTCTGGCCGTTGTGGTGATGATGATGGTGGTGGTGACCATGGTGACGATTGTCGTGCTTGTGGTGGTGGTGATGACGGTGCTGTTGACCCTCTGCTTCACCCATCCCCAGTCCCAGACCCAGACCCAACCCGCCGCCGAAAGAAAGCATTTCCGATGTCCTCCTAGCGCACTTTATCTGTTTACTATTTTAACGACTTCGCAATAACTCGGTGAGCCCTTGTTTGTAAACTATTTGTTAATCTTGTTGCCTGGTTATTAAATTTTCCGCACAGACCCGTTCACATGGGCGCATGTCGGGGGTTGCGCCAAAGACAACAGGACCTTGCCCACCGCGGGCAGGGTCCTGTTCAATCGCTCCTATGGACGGTCTGGACGCCTTAAGTGAATTCCATCAGGCCCATGGCGTTGTTGCTCAGGGCACCGGTGAGGTACTGGCCGCTCAGCCCATCCTGCGTCAGCAGGGACTGGCCCACGCCGGTCCCGGTGGGAGAATTGGTCATGTTGATGCCGCTCAGGCCGCCCCCGCCCTGCAACACTGAGCCGGACGGGCTGCCGCTGCCCCACTGCCCCGTGTTGGGCGCGGTCGTCGTGGATGTCGGCTGGGAGCCTGTCAGCGCGCTGGTGGTGCTGGCCAATGGTGGGGCGCTATTCCCATGGTGATGGTGGTGGTGGTGTTTCTTCCAGCCCAGGTGCTTGCCGTTGTTGCCTTGCCCGACTCCACCTACGCCGCTGTTGCCGTTCCCCATTCCCGTTGTCCTCCTGGCGGAATTTTCTTCTTGTTGTGATCTGCTTCACGACACGTCCAGGTGTCATTGAGGCTTGTTTTGTCAACGGTTTGTTGCCGTTGTTGCTGGCTTGTTGAAAGTGGTTATCCAACTGTTAAGATCCAGGCTTTTTCCTCGCCGGTGTGACCCGCATCACCAGGATAAGGGGTCCGAATGGTTAACTCTGTGATCAAGATAACATTCGATAAATGTTGACAGACCTGCAACAACCCGTTAACGGGTGGCCTGGCCAGGCCGATCTTGACGCCTGGGGCAGTGCTTTGGAACGCACCCCTCGACCCGCTGGTCTGTGGACCGTCACGACAGGCCGTGGGTCGAAGCGCGCCCTGTTGGTGGCGTACCCGGCCGGGCACCAGCCGGTAGGGGCTGCGGCGCTGGCGGCGGTGTGGCCCCAACTGTCCGAAGACGACCGCTACACCTGGGACGTCCTGCCCTACACCGCGCCGTCCGACATGGCGCTCAACCAGGAGGCGCTGGCAGTGCAGCCCGATCCGGTGCTGACGGCCACCCACCTTTATCGAAGTGCCAGATCCGGCCGGTTCGACCGCCAGGGCTGGAACCGATACGACCTATGCGTCGTGCTGCGGGAGCGCTTCGCCGGGCCGGCCTTCGTCGCCACCAGCCGGGACGCCGGGCCTCTCCTGAACATCCTGAAATCTGAGGGCCTCCCCGTGGGACCCGGCCCGGTGCCGGAGCTCGAGCCAGGGCTGGGGACGTCCTGGGTGTCCCTCTTTCTCCCCAGGTTCATCTGTACCGACGCGACCCAGACGACGGCAGCCGAGGCGGTCGCCCGTTTTGCCGGATGGTACGAGTCGGCTCGACCCTACCTCGACTTTCGCTCTCCCGCCCGCGCCGCTCTGGACGAGTGGCTGGCGGAACAGACGGGCGGCCCGGACACTCGGGTGCACGTGGAGGCCGAACACCTGCTGGCGGCCGCCCATCTGCTGCGCCTGGTGCGAGCCGAGATGGCGGCCGGGCACACCGTGCCGGCCCTCATGGCCAGCGTGCGGCCTTTGCAGTGCCACGTACAGAGCGGTCTGTCTGTGGAGGTGGAGCCCATGACGCCCGCCCGGGCGGCTGCCGTGGTCAGTCAGGTGTTAAGGGGGGTCTAGCTGGGGATATGGTGGGAGGAATTGCCCCGTGTCCAGGTAAGGTGGGATCCTCCGATCCGCCGCCTCGAGCAGTGCCTCGCCCGCGGGGAGACATCTGCAACCAAAAGGGGGCCTTTTTTATGATTACACCAGGCAAGCGAGAAAAAGAAAAACGCCGCAAAGAAAAGCAGCAGACCAAGTTGGCCGCCATGGCCCGCAATGCCGCCAACCGAGACATGGAGCGGACGGCCGCGTGGCCGCCGGACGCTGGGTCGCTCCCGAACTGGCCGACCTCCCGCACGCAGCCCATCGTCGACGAGCTGGTCTCCATGGTCGGGCCAGAGCCACCGACGGCCTGGCGTACCATGGTACGACGCATCGCATCCAACCCTGGCGATCTGTCCGGCTACCGCACGCTGGGTCTAGAGCTGTTGAGCGAAGGTAACATCCCGGCCGCGCTGGGCGTCTTCAACATCGTCATCCGAGAGTTTCCCCACCATCCTCTGGGCCCATGGAAGTATGCCGTGTGTCTGCGCACGAAGGGCGACCTGGCGGCTTGCGGTGAGTGGATGCAGCGAGCCTGGCGACGGGCGCAGGAGCTGCCCCGAGCCATCGACGCGGTGGAGCGGGCCGAGTTCGATCGCGATGCCCAGCTTGCCGGCCTCAAGGTAAGCTGACGGGTTGCGTTTTCGAAAGAATTTTCCAACCTCGTCATAACTGGGAAACATCGGCAACGAACCTTTAGAGAAGACCCGCTCGCCGGACGGTGGCTCACCCGTTACACTATGGTGGATACACCAAGTTTCGGGGGACACACGATGGCGAATTCGAGCCCGGTCAACTTTTCCAGCCCGGTCAACTTCTCCAAAGGCGTTTACGGCTTTGGCTGGGGCGCTGGAGACAGCGCGCCGGCCGGCTTTACCGGGTCTGGTACGCCAAACAGCTTCACCAGTTCGCCGGCGAATCTGTCTGGCCTCACGGGCAGCACTCCTGGCAGCTTTACCAGCTCACCGGCGAACCCGTCCGGCCTGTCGGGCAGCAGCCCCGGCAGCTTCAACCTCGGCAACCTCAACCAAGCCTATGGTCTCTTGCAAGGGTCCGGGCTGCTGCAGAATGCCGGCTTCGGTTCCACCTCGTCGGCCCAGTTTGGCGCCAATTCCAACGGGTTGCTGGAATTCACCTGAACGGGGTCCATGTGACCTGGAGCACAAATATTTCCAAGCTCGCAACAAAGCCTTAACATCGGCAACGATCTGTTAACGCGACCCCCGTCGCCGGGGCGGTCTGCGCCCGCTAGACTCTCGTCACACCATAAAACCTGCAATTCGGGGGACACGAGAGATGGCGTTTGCAAGTCCGGTCAACTTTTCATCAGGCATCTACGGCTTCGGCTTTGGCAGCGGCGGCTACGGCGCACCGCAGACCTTCGGCGGCGGTTATGGCTCGCCTTATGGCGGCGGCGCCGGGGTGCCGGGCAGCTTCGGGGGATACGGCGGGCAGAACAGCTTCGGCGTGCCGTCCGGGCTTTTCGAGTTCGGCTACAGCAATGCTCCGGGCGCCAGCGCCTTCAGCAGCTTCGGCAACTATGGCAGCTACAATGGCTACATGGGCAACTTCACGGGGGGCTACGGCAACAACGAGCTGAACGCCGCCTACGGCATGCTGAACGGCTCGGGCTTGCTGCAGGGTTACGGCCTCCACACCCTTTCCCCCACGACCCTGGGTGCGAACTCCATGGGCCTCCTCGAGTTCACGTAAAGGGAATCGCTTCCACTGGTTGGTAGATGACGGGCCATGCCTCCACTGGCCCGTCGTTTGCTTCTCGCGCTCTCGACCGTGGTCGTCGCCATCACCTTGACCTTTTTTCTGGTGCGGAGCATGCCGGGCGACGTTCTCCAGCAGTGGGCCGTCCGCATTTCGCAAGACCAGGGCGTGAGCCTGGAAGAGGCCCACGAGATCGCCCGGGCCATGCTCAGCTACAACCCCGACGAACCCGTCCTCTCGCAATACCTGAGGTATATGGGCAGGGTGGCGCAGGGCGACCTGGGCCTGTCCATGACGTATCGGATTCCTGTCCTCACCATCATCCGCCAAGCGCTGCCCTGGACGCTTCTCATCACCGGCCTCGCCACCCTGGTGAGCTTTCCCATCAGTGCCTGGCTGGG
>DASYBA010000685.1:0-5886 GCA_036501005.1 Candidatus Xenobia bacterium
CCAGGGCCCGCATCAACAATCTGCCGACGGCTCTCTGCAGTGGGGTATGCGCGGTCAGAAGAAACCGCAGCTCCGCATCCAGCCGCTCCGCTACCGGCGCCACGCCAGACTCCCGATAAGTCAAGTCCATCCGACACTCCACAGGCGAAATCAGCGCCTTCCCCAGGAGTCATCGGATGTATCGGGGGCGAGCTTCTCAACCCAGTGTATTCAATATCGGCGTGGCTGTCAAGCGTTTCTTGAGGAATTTTCCTACCGGTGGTCTGCCATCGGAGACAGACGGGTCACCAGCAGCGAGTCTTCACTCAGGTGGAGGCGGGCGCCCTAGGAACAATGCCCCTCGTTTTAACGCGGTGGCTGGCCTGCCTGCTCGATCGGGGCGGCCGCGAAAATCGAGAATTATTCTGCAAGAGTCGTGAAGGGCGTGAAGGTCGTTGCCCGCACCAATGGCCACTGGAAACCAACCACTAGTCGGACGCTGGGAATCGGCGACTACATTGTCGAGGTGGACGCCAAACTACTCCTGACCCTTGAGGAGCAGGCCGACAGGCCCCGGAACGGGCGCCCAGCAAAGTTCAAGACCATCCCTATCCAGCTCCGAATGATCGTTTACACCTGTGGCGGTAAAAGAGACCATTCGCCTTCTCACCAACCTTGGCCCTAGGAACTCCTCCACCGTGCGGATTCAGGTGTCTCGCGGCTGAGAAATTCTATAGCACCTGCCCTCCACACCACGCCAATAGGGGAAGCAGTGCCCGACGTCCTCGGAAGGCTGCCTCCGGGCACCATGGGCGGTTCCGCTGAGGAGCGATGGACGTTCTGTGACGGCCCAGAGAACGCACCGGGACCAGAGCAAGGGGCTATCCACATAGGCAACGTCGAGATCGACTGGGACGTCCACTTCCCGCAGGGCCACGCGAGCCGTCTGAGCCTGCCTCTCGGCCACGTTCCGTGTCTGCAGAGCACCCGTGGCAAGGGAGCAGCCTCGAATTCGCTGCACGGTACCCGCGAGCCCAGGTCGAGAGGAACCCCCAGGCCTGTGGGAGTCAGACGCACACTGGTATAGCTCGTGCTAGCGGGGCGAGTATTGTGAACTGAGTACTCAATTTGGATCATGGAACGGAGATACGGAACCACCGCCTGGAACGCATCTGGGAGCAGATTGCCGGAGCTGTTTGGGTACCCCTTATATCGACCACCAAGGGACATTCGGTGACGAGGACGGGGAGCAACACAGACTCAAATATATCGACCTCGGCCGCGTTGCACGACATCCGTGCGATACACGGGACACCGGGATCGAAGATGAAATCGTCTGATATGGTTTTTTTCTGCCAGTCTGGCACCTGGCATAGTTGGGAGACCAGTTCCACGCAGCCGTCCCGCGGACGGTCGCCCCGCACACGAAAGGCCCGGCCCGTGGCAGCAGAAAGAGCCAATCTTGATTCTAGCCCTGCGGGAGGCTGAACGTCGCTTGCGTGCCTCCGCCGGTCAACTGCGCCAGGTCCAGCACCCCGCCGTGTGCCGCCACCAGGCGGTGCGCGATGGACAGTCCGAGGCCTGCCCCCGTTCCCCCCGATGGAAAGAAACGGCGCTGGAGATGGTTGAGGCGCCCCGTCTCAATGCCGATGCCGTCGTCGGTCAGCGTGACCAGCCAGCGGCCCTCCTGCGCTTTGACTGCCACTACCGCCGACGCATTCTTGCCGGCGTGGGCCACCACGTTTTCCAGCAGCACCTGCAGCACTTCCCGCACCCGCACCCGATCCGCCCGCACCCGACAGGCCGGCGAGATACCGTCGAAGGAGAGCTTCGTGCCGTTCTCCGCCGCCGCCTCGGCCAGCGACTCTACCACCTCCATGAGCGGCTCCAGCAGCGGAAAGACCTCCAGGCGCAGCTCGGGCGGGGAGGCCTCCAGCCGGGAGAGGTCCAGCAACTGCTTTACCGTCTTCGATACATATTGCACGTCACGGGCGATGCGATGTAGCTTGTCCACCCGCTCTGCCGCGGGCATGTCTTTCGCTTCCAGCAAAAGCTCGGTCCAACCCAGCACCGCCGCCAGCGGCGTTCCCAGGTTGTGCGATACGTCGGCGAGGAAGTCCCGGCGCGCCCCCTCCAGCTTCTCCACCCGCTCCTTTTCAGCCCGCAGCCGCCGCAGCAAAACGACCTGCCCCAGGCACAACCCCACCAGCACGAGCACCAGGGCATCGGTCATGCCTCGAACCGATACCCGACGCCCCACACCGACCGGATCGGCACGGGCCGGTCCGCCACCGTCAGCTTGGCGCGTAGCTTGCTGATGTGGATGTCGACTCGACGGGTGTCGCCCACGTACGCCTCGCCCCACACCTGATCCAGCAGCTCCTCCCGACTCCAGGTGCGGCCCGGCGACTGCGCCAGGATGCGCAGCAGCTCGAACTCCAGCGGCGTCAACTCCACCGGAGCGCCCTCCAGCAGCACTCGGCGGGCCACCGGGTCGATCTGTACGGGGCCGCTCGCCACGCTGCCGCTGGCCGGCAACCGGGAGCGGCGCAGCAAAGCCCGCACCCGGGCCACCAGCTCTCGGGGCAGGAACGGTTTGACCAGGTAGTCGTCGGCCCCCAGTTCCAGGCCGGTCACTCGGTCCACCCCCTCACCCCGAGCCGATACAATGAGAATGGGCACCGTGCTGGTGGATCGCAGCCGCTGCACCACGTCCAGCCCATCCATGGTCGGCAACCCCAGGTCGAGAATGACCAGTTCGATATCGTCTCGTGCCCGTTCCAGGGCCTGCGGCCCGTCCGGCACCACGACCACGTCGAAGCCGTGATCCGACAGATATTGCTTCATGACCTCCTGGATTTCGAAGTCGTCTTCGACGACCAGGAGCCGGGGACGTGCCATCGGCCGCCACTTCTCCATGCCCGAAAGACGTCCTACAAGGAATTCACGAAGTCGACGACCGCCTGCTGATCGTCGGCGTTCAAGGCGTTGAACGCGTCCGTTGACGCCTGTCCCTGGTTCTGGTGCCGTTGGATGGCGTCCTGGACGGTGGCCGAGCCGGCATCATGCATCAACCCCTTGCCGGCCACCCCGATGAGCGGCGCCGTGCGCAACTTGTTGGCCGTGTCTGCGGCTCCTTGCACAATGCCGTCGCCCGTGCCCACGTCGTGCAAGAGGAAGTCGGACCATACGTGGATCTTCTGCTGGTCGAGCGCCGCCACCGAGCTGGAAGTCGTAAAGGTCTGGGTGTGGCATACCGCACAGCCGATGGTGTTGAACACCTGGGCTCCGTGCACGAGGTGAGGCGACTGCTGCGGAAGTGGCAGGGGCAGATATCGCATGAAGTTGTAGAACCGCTGGATATCGGTCAGCATCAACGTCTGGCCGGGGATGGAAACGGCGGTGGGCTGGTCCTTCACGGCCGTCACCGGCGTGGCCGCCCCGTTCGGCGCCAATTCCTCGGGAAAGAGCGTATTGCTCACCCCCATCTCGTTGAGGTAGGCGTCGCCTGCAAAGGCGAACAAGCTGGCGTGCTGGCACTTCCACCCGAACCTTCCGACATGGGCGCCCGTCAAGTCAGGCTCATCGACCATGACCACTTCACCCGCCTGTCCGTCGGGTTCGGCCATGGCATTCGAGATGATCTGCTCATCTGGGATCGCCTCAATGAGACCGGCCCCTTGCACCGTGGTGGTTCGGCGCAGCGCAAAGGTGTTGGCATCGGCGGGCAGCAGCTCGGGGGTCCCGCCCGGTACGGCAAAGAACTGAAGCAGCGAGCCCCCCTCGCTGGTGAGCGCGTCGAAGATGTCGTTGTCGGTTCGCCCAAACCGCATTTCCACGCTGCCGTTGCTGCCGCCTCCGCGGTGGCAGGTGGCGCACGATTCGGCGGTCGGGACGGCCGGCGTGCGCAACACGGCTGGCGTGTTCGAGGCCGCCGGGCCATGATCGTTGAAGGCCGGACCGTTGAAGATGGGACCGAGTTCCGGGGCCACGTCCACGGTGTTGAAATCGCGGGCGCCGTCCTGAAAGAGCGCCAACTCCATGGCATCCAGTGCCACCGGCGTCGGGGCCTTACTCGGAGGCGGGGCCCCGCCCGGGGCCGGCGGCGCTCCTTCCGCACGGGCAATGGGCGCGGTCGGTACCGGGGTCGTCCCCGCCGTACCGCCTCCGCCGCCCCCGCACCCAGCCAGGGGAAAAACCATCAAGAGCCCGATCCATCGCCAGCGCTGCATGTTCCGCACCTCCAGCATTCCCTCGGCATTCGCCGAAGGTCCTGAAAACAGGGTAGCAGGGAGGCGTCGCAAAACATCTCGCCTTTGTATGGAAATTGTAAAGCCTCCCTTCAACGCTGAGACCGCGGCCCAGAAAGTGCGCGCCGCCGAGGATGCGTGGAACACCCGGGACCCTCAGCGGGTGTCGCTGGCGTATACGCCTGACAGCCGCTGGCGCAATCGGTCGGAGTTCATCGCCGGCCGAGACGCCATCGTGGCCTTCCTCGAGCGCAAGTGGGCCCGTGAACTGGACTACCGTCTCATCAAGGAGGTGTGGGCCTGGCACGACGACCGCATCGCCGTGCGTTTTGCCTATGAGTGGCACGACGATTCCGGCCAGTGGTATCGATCCTACGGCAACGAGAACTGGTTGTTCGATGCGGGCGGCTTGATGCGCTATCGACACGCGTCCATCAACGACGTGCCCATCTTGCCCGACGCCCGCAAGTTCCACTGGGACCGAAGCGGTCCGCGCCCCGCCGAACACCCCGGCCTGAGCGATCTGGGTCTTTAGGTTCTGCCGTCTGGCTGCAGGCTGGAGTGCACCACGGTCGCGCCGCCCTGCGGTTGACGTCGGTCAGCCGGCGCCGGTGTCGATACCGCCGATCGGCCGTATCGGAATGTTCGATTGTCACCAGCACGTCCAAAGGCACCCGAGCGCCGAGGGTCATGAGGGCTCCAGTCCATGATGAGGTCGGTCGCCAGGTAGACGCACCCCATCCCACCTTGACCGAGCACACGTTCAATGCGATAGCGGTTCAGCAGCCGGGTGTTGCGGGGGTGGGTTCAAGACCGTTCTCAGCAAGCGTGCGTTGCTGAAGGGCAGGCCGAACCCGCTGTAGAAGGTTTGAGCTTCAGCAGTCCAGGATACACTGGAGTAACCACATGGCAAACACCGTTACGGTTGCCCACCAATCTGTTCCCGTTCCTTTCCATGCGTGCGCCTTGTTTCGTGACGAGGAAGAACAGTATCGCGTTCTTCTACCCTTTGTCCACGAAGGTTTCGAGCGGGGCGATCGCTCGATTCACATTACCGATCGGAGCCGGCACGACGCCCATCGCCAACGATTGAACACCGCCCTGGCGGAACCGGCGGAGGATCAAGGGCGGTTTTTGCTGCGAGCCTGGCAGGAGCTTTATCTGCAAGACGGCTGCTTCGAACAGGACCGCATGCTGGCCAACGTCGAGCAGATGATGCAGGAGGGCGTCCGAGAGGGGTACGCCGTCTCTCGGGTGTGGGCCGACATGGGGTGGGCCCAGGAGTCGTTCCCAGGGGTCGAGGATCTGGTGGAGTACGAGTGCCGGGCCAACCTGATTCTTGACAATTACAACGGTTGTGTCGTCTGTACCTACGATTTGAGGCGTTTTTCGGCGGCCCTGGTGGTGGACATCATTCGGGTCCATCCCATGGTGATCGTGGGAGGCATGTTGCAGGTCAATCCATTCTATACGCCGCCGGAGGAAATGCTCGAGGAGCTGAGGCGGCGCCACACACCGTAGGTGCAGGGCCGCCTGGACCAGGCCCGCCTCCAGCGGTGCCTTTCGGACATCACGGCGCTGTCGGCCCTGCCTTTCCTATGGGAATCCCATCCCGACGACACGGTCGCCGACAGCCTGGCAGAAGTGCTGCAGCGCA
>DASYBA010000686.1:0-3821 GCA_036501005.1 Candidatus Xenobia bacterium
TGTCGAACCTCCGGGATGTCATCCACGGCGTTCAACATCTTGACCGCGAAGTATTGCCCGGCCAGGGCTTCGTCCTGATGCTCCGCCAGGAACACTCGAGCCATGCCGCCCTCCCCGAGCTGCCGCAAGAGCTTGTAGGACCCCACCTGGCCGACCCGGTGGGGCCAACCGGGTCGGTGGCTCGCGATTTCAGTGGGCTCGCCCCCCGGCAAGTGCTTGCTGGTCTCTCTTGTGGGCCTCTTGCCGAACCAGTTGAGCATGGGCGTGCTTTCCACGGCCCCGTGCCCGGCCCTTTTACCGCCGTGAAGGAACGCTTGCAGGGCGCCGCAAACCGTTTCAGCAGTGCGCATTTTCTACGTCGAAGACATGGTCTCTTGGCGGGACCGGGTGGTCGAGACCTATCTGGCGGGCCACCACGTGGTGGTGGCCGGCTCCGTGGCCGAGGCACGGGAGCGCTACCGACCCAACGAGTTTGACGCCGTCCTGCTGGACTTCGAACTACCGGATGGGACGGGCGCCGACGTGGCGCGTTTCATTCGAAGCGCGGGCGATGGGGTGCCCATCATCGCCAACTCCTCATCCGGCGGACGCAACCAGTTTCTGCTCTCGCTCGGGGCCAACTACGCGGTCAGCAAGTCCAGCGACACGCAACTCGAGGGCGTGCTGCTGGAAATCGAGCTGGGTCGCCGCCGGGGTTAGACCGCGCTCTTGGCCCGACAGGCCGGGATGATGTCTCGACCGAAGGTCTGCAGCGTCTCCGGCTCTTCTCCGCTCATCAGGTAGATGTTGAACTGGGTCACCCCGACCTCTTCCAATTCGCGTAGTCGCTTCAGGATGCGGTCGGGCGGGCCGATGACGCAAAAACGGTCGACCACGTCGTCGGCCACGAAGGAGGCGTGCTTGGCGCCGACCTCGGCGTGCTCGTGGTAGTCGTATCCCTTGCGATCGTGAACGTAGGCGGTCAGCTCCGGCGGCAGTTCGTCCTTGGGGTATTTGCCGAGCAGATCCATCACGTGGTTCGATACCAGCGCCGGGAACCAGCGCACCTGGTCGCGGGCGTGCGCCAGGTCGTTCGATACGAAGGCCGGCGCGGCGGCCATGACTGCGATGGACTTCGGATCGCGACCCGCGGCCTTGGCCCCTTCGTGCAGGAACTGCAGGCACCACTTGATGAGCGCGGGATCGGCAAATTGCAGAATGACGCCGTCTGCGATGCGGCCCGCCATGTGGAGCACCTTGGGGCCGTAGCCGGCGATCCAGATGGGGAGGGGCGACTTCGACCAGGACAGCTTGACCGGCGAACCCTCCCAGCTCACTTCCTGACCGGCCACCAGGTCGCGAATGGCCAGGGTTGCTTCTTCCAGGTAGGCCATGGTCGCTGGTTTCTTGCCCAGCACGCGTCGGGAGCTGTCGCCTCGCCCGATGCCCAACACCATGCGATTGCCGCTGATGACGTTCAGCGTGGCATGGAGGCTGGCGGCCACCGTCGCATCCCGCACCGTGGGATTGGTGACGCAGCAGCCCAGCCGAAGCTTCTGGCTGTGGGTGGCCATGAGGGTCAGCATGGGAAACGGCTCGAGCCACAGCACATGGGAGTCGAATACCCAGCCGTATTCAAACCCGTTCGCTTCAGCGCTCTTGGTAAGGTCGATGACCTGCTCGGGGGTCCAGTCTAGTTTGAGGGTAAATCCGAATGTCAGCATGGCGGCTCATTCTACCCTTGGGAATGCTTGCCCTCTCTTCAGGGCACTGTCGGATTGGCGTTTGGAGGGGGCAGGTTCTCCGGTGCGGGAGGGGGTGCCGGCGGTGCCTCCTGCGCCCGGGTGAATTCAATGCCGGCGTGGGGAGGCAGCACCGACAGGAACGCCTTGCCCTGGTAGGACAACTGCACTGCGTTGGGCAGGATGCGTACGACCCGATAGCCCGCCACACTCTGCCCCTGGGCGACCTGGAAATACTGGCCGCCAATCTCCAAGGTGGCCTCTCGCACTCCGTCGGCCTCGACCAGTCCCTTGAACACCACCTGTGGCGGCGGGAGGTCAGGAGCCTTGGGCTTGGGGGGAGGCGCCTTGACCTCGGGTTTGGGCGGGGCCGCCGTCGGTGGGGGCGCGGCCGCCACCGTCTCGGTCGGCGTGACGGTCACGGTCACGGTGGCTGCGGGCGGGGGAGGCGGCGGAGCAACCGCCTCCGGCGTCGCGGTCAGTCGGGTCTCGAGCGCCGTGGCGGAGGTGTCCAACTGGGTGGCCGCATCGTTGGCCGGCGTCACGCTCCCGCTGTCTGGTTCGACCGTCCACTGCCACGATCTCTGATCGCCGATGAGGGTGGCCGTGTAGGTTACCGTCCAGCGCCCGGCAAGCTGGACGGCCCGCCACTCCCGTTTCGACACCGGCTGGCCGTGCGCGTCCAGGGCGCTCTGCATCTCCACCAGGGTTTCCCGGGTGAGCCCCTCCGGATGGACTCGAGACACCACCACCGCATCGATGGCTTTGGCAGATGGGTCCGGCGACGGGGTGCTGGCTGGCGGAGGCGCGGTACGACACCCGGCCATCCCGACCAGGAGCAACCCCATCCAGAGCTGACGCATCAACACTTTGTCACGCTTCGGCATGGACCGCGCAGTCTCCCTTTTCCACCCCAGAAGGGGGGGGTGAAGCAACCGCCGAATCGGGGCCCCTGCCATGAGGAAAACTCAATGATTTGTGCGCTGGCGGGCGGAGTTGGCGGTGCGCGCCTGGCCGATGGCCTGGCCCAGGCGGGCCTGGACGATCTGCGTATCGTAGTCAATACCGGCGACGATTTCGTTCATCTGGGCCTGGATATCTGTCCCGACCTCGATACGGTCATGTATACGTTGGCCGGATTGGCCCATCCCGTGCACGGGTGGGGCATCGAAAACGACACGGCCCATGCCATGTCGATGCTGGAGCGATACCACGGTACGACCTGGTTCCAGCTTACCGACCGGGACATCGGCACCCACCTGTATCGAACGGATCGTCTGCGGCAGGGCCACCGGCTGACCGACATCACCACGGACATGGCTCGCTGTCTTGGCATTACGGCCCATCTGTTGCCCATGGCCGATACGCGGGTCGCGACCCGCGTCCTCACCCCGGTGGGCGAGTTGAGCTTCCAAGACTACTTCGTTCGGCGGCGCCACCAGGACAAGGTGTTGAGCATCCGATGGGACGGTCTGGACGAGGCTGTTCCCACGCCCGACGTCATGCACGCCGTGCGCGAGGCACAAGCCATCGTCCTGTGCCCTTCGAACCCCATGGTCAGTATCGGACCCATCCTGGCTTTGCCGGCCCTGCGGGAGACCTTGCGCCGCCGACACGTGCCCCGCCTGGCGGTGAGCCCCATTATCGGAGGGCAGGCCCTGAAAGGGCCGGCCGATCAGATGCTGGTCTCTCTCGGGCACGAGTCGTCGGCGCTGGGGGTGGCGAAGCTGTATGCAGATATTCTCGACGCTTTTGTCATGGACCGCGCCGATGCGGCCTTGAAACCCGCGGTGGAGGCGCTGGGGCTGAGGGTCCTGGTGACCGATACGATCATGCGGGATCGGACGGACCGGCTTCGACTGGCCCGGGAGATCCTGGAATTCGCCCGCACGGTGCCGCAGCCTCGATGAAAACGGTCGCCCTGGTGCCGGTGAAGGACCTCCAGACCGCCAAGAGCCGGCTGGGCTCAGTGGTGGATCTGCCCGGCCGTCGCAAGGTCGTTCTCGACTTGCTCGCCAGAGGCATCACCGCCTTGCAGGGCGCGCCTTCGGTCGGGGAGATCTGGGTCGTGAGCCCGGACGACGAGGTGCTGCGGGAGGC
>DASYBA010000687.1:0-3122 GCA_036501005.1 Candidatus Xenobia bacterium
CCCATTGCTCCCACTCTTGTGGGCTTTGCGGTGGATGGTCGGCGTAGAGGAGAAGCTCCCCGCAGGACGGGCATAGACCTTGCTGCTTTTTGAGCAGTCGCAGGCTGAGATCGTCCAGGGGCGGTGGAGCCGCCCTGCGACGCCGATCGGCCCAGTACTCGGCCAAAGCAGAGTCGTCAGGCGACGACGCTCCCTTGACCATCTGGTGTCGGACGATCAGGGTCCAGGCATGCTTGACCAGGTAGGCGCCGCTGTGGCGGTCGCCGAAAACCCAGCGATCTTGTCTGGACTTGTTATACCTGCCGAAGTACCGGTTGCTAATCCAGTGCTTCGACTTCTTCGGGTGGGTGTGTTTGGCCCACTTGTAGGTGAGCTGCCACATGTAGCTGTCCAGCTTGGCGAACGCCTTGCTGGAGACCACCGTCCGGTAGTAGGTCGCCCACCCCCGCACGATGGGGGCGAGCCTTTGCAGCACCATGACCGCGTTCGCTCCTCGCAGAGACCGCAACTCGGCTCGGAGACGTTCACGGTGTCGCCTGATGGCCGCCTTGCTCGGCTTGATCAGCAGCTTGCCTGACTGGCGGCGGACGGTAAATCCCAAGAAACAAAAGCCTTGATCGAGGTGGACAATACGTGTCTTGTCCTCGTTGAAGACCAGCCCCTTGGGTGCCAACCACTGCGCCAGGTCGGCCTTGACCTGCTGAGCCTGTTCCTTGCTGTGGCACAGGGCGAGCAGATCGTCGGCGTACCTGATAAGAACCGGCGAGCCCGGCATCGTGACGCCGGCATGTGTGCCTTTGCCTTGATAGCGGACCCCGGCGGCCTGTTCCATCCCGTGAAGCGCAACGTTCAAAAGCACGGGGCTGATCACCCCGCCCTGGGGAGTTCCCTCCTCGGTTGGGCTGAACCGACCATCCTCGACCACTCCGGCCTTCAGCCAGCCCTCGACTTGCTTCCTGGCGGGAAACGTGCCGAGCTGACTGAGAAGCTGATCATGGTCGATTCGATCGAACGCCTTTGCCAGATCGGCGTCAAGGCACCACTGGCGGCTCGGGTTGGGACCCCTCGCCACTTTGTAGATGGCCTCTATCGCGTCGTGGCAACCACGGCCGGGCCGGAACCCATAGGATTTCGGCTCGAACCGGGCCTCCCACTCGGGTTCCAACGCATTCTTCACCCGTGCTTGCTGCGCACGATCGAAGATCACGGGTATTCCGAGCGGGCGCCGACCGTTCGCTTTGGGGATGTACACCCGCTTGACGGGTTGGGCACCTGCGGTTGTGCCGAGGCGGCGCACCCGTTCGGCCAGCATGGCCTTGCCGGGGGCGGTCACCACGACCCTCCCGTCGATACCCGCCGTCATGCGGCCAGCGTTTTGCTCAGTCACCCGCCGCACACTCAAAAGCGCATTGGCGTGTGACCGGAGCATCAGCTTTTGCAGACTGCGGACCTTCTTGAGGTCCCCTGCCTTCGATGCCGTGAAGATGCGCTGGCGTAGACGCCGTACTTCGTCTTCGACCTTCGGCCAGTCCACTGACCCCCAGTCGAAGAAGTCGTCCTCCGGTCCGTTCACCACCGCGGTCATCCCGCCATGGTGCCCAACTTGTCCTTCGGTTCCGGTCTCTTCGATCACCGTTGTCCTCACAGGCTCACCTGACCAGCGTCAGCACCCTTTCGGGTCCGGGCATAGGCCCGTATCCGGCCAGTTATCCGGCACGACCAGCGGAAGGGCCGGCCATCACGTCCCGGTTTCCTGTCGCCTTTCGGCCACCGGCATTCGCTTCCCAGGTCATCCGACCCTCGCTGGGGGATTGGGCCTCCCTTGCGGTCGGCTGACCGGCCGTCAACATCACGACCGGACCCCATCGGGGTTCCCACGTTCCACACGTACGAGATACGACCGGGGTGGGTGCCTCCTGTACCCCGGGGGCGGCGGTGCTCACCCGGCCGACAAGAAATCCCCGACCGGCGCCTGCCGCTTCACAACGGCCAGCCCCTACACCCCGCTCCAGCAACCCATCCTGCGAGGCTCACGATAACGAGACATCAACGGAGGTTCACGCAATTCACCCGTCCGGTCTGCCCCTTGCCCGTGACCCCCGGATGGAACAGGGATCCTTTGGCGTTCCCCCGAGCTTCGCACCCCGCCGTCTGTCAACGGCGACGCACGTCGAGGGTGGGGCCAGGCCTTCGAGCACGAGGCCCGGAGCTACGCACCCGGTATAGGCCGGTCCTCCAATCTGCGAGCTCGCTCGCTACGTGCGACCTCGTGTCGCAGCTTCTTCTTCGAGTCGACGCTGATCACCGGCTGGCCCGCTTCGAGATGGGCTTTGGCCTGGTCGTTGATGTAACGGAACTGTCCGTCACGGTCACGGTGCTGCGCCCCTTCGGTCACCTTGGCATTGGCCTGCAGGCTGTAGCCCAGGTAGTGCAGCAAGTCCCCGACCAGGTTCGCTCCCACCTTGTGACCCAGGCGAGTCAGTTCGCCGGCAAGGGCCCTGGTCGATTTGAGCGTCCAACGCAGCGGCGACATCGGATCACCACGGCTGTCGGGCTCGACCAGGGAGTCCAACACCACCAGCAGCTCCGGGTCCAGATCGACCTTGCGCTTCGGACCAGCCCCGGGCCGGCGCACCCGGTCCTGCAAACCAGCCCCCTGGGCCAACTCCTTCGCTCCGGCGATAAGCGTGTTACGGCTCATCCCCGACGCCTCGGCCACCCGGGCCTGCCCGCCGCGGCCCAGCACCTCCACCATCGACGCCCCCAGCAGCCGCCGCTGGCGCTCGTCCAAGAACGGGGCCGTCAGCGAGAAGAACCGAGACAGGCCCTCCTCGCCAAGCGCCACACCCCATACACTACAACCGCGCGATTAACCAACGCGCGGACCCTTAGGCATGCATATCCAGCGGCACAAGAAGCGGGGCGCGGCGAAGCGCTACGTCTACACCTACCCGTCGCGGGCTGCTCTGGCATCCGTGAAGGCCAAGGTGCGCAGCGCCACCCGTGGGACAACGAACCAGTCGCTTTCCGAACTCGTGAACCGTCTCAACCCGGTTCTACGAGGATGGACCAACTACCACCGCCATGGGGCGTCATCCAAGACCTTCTCCTACCTGTCGGCC
>DASYBA010000688.1:0-4417 GCA_036501005.1 Candidatus Xenobia bacterium
TCGGCCATTCCATTCGCGACCGCGGTGCGTGAGAATCGCCCGTCTTTCCAGCCCTATTCCCTCGTCCGAGAGAATCGCCCCACCTTGGACATGGCGCCCCTCGCCCGGGGAGAAGCCGCCTCCATCTACATGCCGTCGACACCGGTGGACGGCCACTCGATAGAGCTGCCAGAGTACCACAATTCAGAGCCGCTACAGGTCACCCGGCCCGGGCCACCGGTGCTGGACAACAAGCTTGAGAGGGGCTTCATCACGAAGTTTGCCAAGCTCAAGAGGATTACCGACCGGTTGGGCCGCATCGTCAACCCCCATATCACGACCAAGAACTGGGACATCACCATCCAGCCGATGCTGCCCCGGTTGTAGGCCAATAGCCGACCCGGGCACCAGCGGCGGGGGTAGGTCTGTTGTTCTAGGCATGACAGAAGATCTCGCGCTCTGCCGCAAATGGACCCTGCGAGCCCACGGCCAGCAGATCGTAGTCGTCAAGAAACCGGTGGAAAGCAGTCAACACGTCCTCATGAAGGCCTTTCTGTGGGCCCTCTACCTGCCCCAGTTTCCGCAGGTGGGCATTGAGATTGGCCTGGGCGTGCGTTACCGCCCCGACGTGG
Source organism: Candidatus Xenobia bacterium (assembly GCA_036501005.1). Taxonomy (GTDB): domain Bacteria; phylum Vulcanimicrobiota; class Xenobia; order RGZZ01; family DASYBA01; genus DASYBA01. Next base: position 612 of record DASYBA010000688.1, read on the forward strand.
TCGCCCGCTGTCCGGACGGCAAGGTCCTGTTCTGGGGAGAGGCCGGCCACGTCGGGGCCGACAAGTTGCGCTCGCTGGTGCGCCGGTACCGCAGCACTCATTTCGCCCTCGCCCGCTGGGACACCAGCTTGAAAACGGTTTGCAGCATGGTCGAAGACGCGCTGCACGGCCTCCGCCGTGAAGCCCCCTTCGACATCCTCTGCTTCCCGCGCGATGCCGGCGACCGTTTTATCAACGGAGACTCCGAGGTCATCGTTGGCTTCGACGACGTCCCCTGGCAGAGGTTGTAGGAGGGCAGTCTCGAATAGCGTTCTCCCTTCGGAGGGGGGTACCATTTGAAGACTGTCGACGTCTCCTTGCAGATCAACGGTCAGCCGCAGCAAGCCACGCTAGACCCTCGAGTCACCCTGCTGGACTTTTTGCGAGAACACCTGGGCCTGACCGGTACCAAGAAAGGGTGCGACCACGGCCAGTGCGGCGCCTGCACCGTGCTGGTGAACGGGCGTCGCATCAACGCCTGCCTTACGCTGGCTGCGTTGCATGACGGTGCCGACATCACCACTATCGAAGGGCTCGCTACAGACGGAGCGCTGCATCCAGTGCAAGCCGCCTTTGTCTCCCACGATGCGTTGCAGTGCGGATACTGCACGGCCGGACAGATCATGTCGGCGGTCGCGTTCCTCGCCGAAGGAGGAGACGACGTCCGCGAAGGGCTCAGCGGCAATCTGTGCCGATGCGGGGCCTATCCCCACATCGCCGCGGCGGTCAGGAGTTTGCATGCAACCGTTTGAACTGCTCCGCCCGGCCACCGTCCAGGAGGCCGTAGAACACTTGGTTCGATATCCGGGGGCCATGGTAGTGGCGGGTGCGACCGGCCTGGTCGATCTCATGAAACTGGAGGTCGAGACCCCCGATCGCCTGCTCGACATCGGCAGACTCCCTCTCGATGGCATCGAAGACCACGGTCACGGTCTTCGCCTCGGCGCCCTGGCCAGCAACTCGGACGTGGCTCGGCACCCGGCGGTGCGAGCCGAGTTTCCCGTGCTTTCCCAGGCCCTGCTGGCGGGCGCCTCGCCGCAACTGCGCAATGCCGCCACCGTCGGGGGCAACCTGATGCAACGCACCCGGTGCACCTATTTTCGCGATCGAGCCTTTGCCTGCAACAAGCGCACACCCGGTAGCGGGTGCAGTGCCCAGCACGGCCCGCACCGCATGCATGCTGTGTTGGGGGTCAGCGAGCAGTGCATGGCCACGCATCCATCCGACATGTGTGTGGCGCTCCTGGCACTGGATGCCGAAGTGGAGGTGACCGGGCCGCACGGCCGGCGGGAGATCCCACTGGCCCACTTCCACTGCCTGCCGGGCGACACGCCTCATATCGAAACCGTGCTGGCCAGAGGCGAGATCGTCACTGCGGTCATCGTGCCGCGTACGCCCCTGGCGGCCCGCTCAGCCTACCTCAAGGTCCGCGACCGGGCGTCGTACGAATTCGCCCTGGTCTCAGTCGCAGTGGCCATGGAACTGCGAGGCGACAGGACGATCGACGCGATTCGCATCGCGCTGGGCGGGGTGGGCACCCGACCATGGCGAGCCGAAGCGACGGAAGCGCTGTTGGTGGGCCACGCGGCCACACCCGACAACTTCCGGGCGTCGGTGGGCGCATCGCTCCAGGCTGCCCACCCACGTCGCGACAACGCCTTCAAGGTGGAACTGGTCCAGCGAGCCATGGTTCGAGCCCTGGAAACGGTAGGAGGACTGCCATGACAACCGTGGTCGGGCAACCAATCGATCGGGCCGACGGCGTCTTGAAGGTGTCGGGCCAGGCACGCTATGCGGCGGATTATCAAGTCGCCGGAGCCGCCTACGCGGTGCCGCTGGTGAGCCGCATCGCCCGGGGACGGGTCGTCTCTATCGACATGCCGCCCATGCCGGGCGTCCTCCTCACCATAACTCGGCAGAACGCTTTGCCGCTCCATCATCCCGACATCAACTTCATGACGGCCACCAAGCCGGGTGAACGGAGGTTGTTGTTCGAAGACGACGTCATCCACTACCAGGGCCAGTATATCGGTTGTGTGGTGGCGGAGACCCTGGAAATCGCCCAGCACGCCGCCCTGACTGCCCGAGTCGAATATCGAGAGGAAGCCCCCCAGGTCCACATCGACAAAAGCGTCAGCTACGAACCGGAGGAGTTCTTTGGAGAACGCCTTCGATATGCCCGCGGCGATGCCAGTTCCGGCCTGCGGGAAGCGGCCGTGGTGGTCGCGGAACGGTATACGACGCCCGTCGAGCATCATAATCCCATGGAGCCGTCCGCCACGATCGCGGTCTGGGAAGGCGAGGAGCTTACCTTGTACGATGCCACCCAATGGGTGGTGGGAGCGCGCAACGTCGTGGCTCAGACCCTGGGTGTCTCACCCGATCAGGTCCGCATCGTCTCCAGCTTTGTCGGGGGCGGCTTCGGCTGCAAGGGGTTCGTGTGGGGCCACACCGTTCTGGCGGCTCTGGCGGCCCGCATGGCAGGTCGCCCGGTCAAGCTCGTCTTGTCTCGCCAGGCGATGTTTACGGCGACGGGCCACCGGGCGGAAACCCAGCAGGAGCTGACGCTGGGGGCCACCAGTTCAGGCGAGCTGACGGCCATTCGTCACGTGACCTGGACCCAGACGTCGACGGTCGAGGAGTTTATCGAACGGGCCGGGGTCGCAGCCCCTTTCCTGTACCGCTGCCCCAACGTCGACGTGCAGCACTTCGCCACCCGGGTGAACCTGGCCACGCCCGGGCCCATGCGGGCCCCGGGGGAATCGCCGGGGCTCTTTGCCTACGAGTCGGCCCTCGACGAACTGGCCTGGAAGCTGCACGTCGATCCGCTGGAACTGCGCCGGCGCAACTTTGCTTCCCGTCACGAGCAGCGCGGCATGCCGTGGTCCAGCAACCATCTTCTGCAGTGCTACGACATGGCGGCAGCCCGGTTTGGCTGGTCTCGCCGGCCGGCGGCCCCCCGCAGCCTGCGAGACGGGCACTACTGGTTGGGCCAGGGCATGGCGACCGCCACCTATCCCGGCATGAAGTCGCCGGGCGCGGCCATCGCCCGCATGGAACCCGATGGTCGGGTCGTCATCCGGTCGGCCACGCAGGACATGGGCACCGGGACCTATACCACCCTGGCCCAGTTGGCGTCAGACGTGCTGCAGGTGCCGATGGACCGCATCCGGGTCGAACTGGGCGATAGCCGGCTTCCCCCCGCCCCTGTATCCGGCGGCTCCATGACGACCGCCAGTGTGGGTCCGGCCGTGCAGGGCGCCGCCCAGGTCCTGTTGCTCAAACTGGCCGAAATGGCGGCCCAGGATTCCCAGAGCCCTCTCTACGCCGCCCCCGTGTCCGAGATCCTTGCGGCCGGAGACGGCCTGCGGCGGAATGGAGCCAGCGAGAGCTACGCCGCCTTGCTGGCGCGCAACGGGGGCGCCGCGGTGGAGGGAGAAAGCCAGACGTGGCCTGGCGAGGAGATGGCTAAATACGCCTTCCAGTCCTTCGGGTGCACGTTCGTCGAAATCGCGGTGGATGCGGAGCTCGGAGAAGTGCGGGTCCAGCGAGTGGTGGCGGCCTACGACGTCGGCCGGGTCATCAATGCCAAGACGGCCCGGAGCCAGATGATCGGCGGCATCATCCAGGGGCTCGGCATGGCGCTCATGGAGCACACGGTCTACGACGGCAGCGGACGGGTGGTCACGCCCAGCCTGGCGGACTACCTGATTCCCGTCAACGCCGACGTGCCGGACATCGAGGTGATGTTCGTCGGCCAGCCAGAC
>DASYBA010000689.1:0-9807 GCA_036501005.1 Candidatus Xenobia bacterium
GCGGTGTCGGCCACCATCCTGGAGGAGGACGATCGTTTTGCGGTCCTGCGCAGCCATCCCCCGGATGCCCAGGCCGGCGTATCGATCCTTCTTTACCACCTCAACTGGCCCGCAGATGCTCCAACGTCTGTCGCGCCACCTGGATGTCGATCTGGTTCTGGCGCAAAAGCTCCTCCCGGGCCTGGCGGCCGACCCGCATGCGGCGGGCCGGATCGGCCAGCAACCGCGCCACCGCCTGTCCGATAGCCTGGGGCGAGTCGGGCTCGTCCACGACCAGGTCCTGGCGGATTCCGGCCGACATGCGGCCCACCACTGGGACCATGGGCGAGGCGACCACGGGAACACCCTGTGCAATATGCTCGGCGACCACGTACGAGAAACTCTCGGAAAAGGAGACCTGCAGACCGAGATCAATCCCTGCCATGACGGACCGGTACTGCTCCGACGTCATCCAGCCGTGATCGACATGGGCGATGCCCTCGAGCAACCCACAATACAACGGATGGCTCCCCATGCCGTTGACGTGCAACCGATACGGTTGCCGCACCTCCGCCAGGCCCAGCAGCACATTCAACACGTTCTTGCGTCGATACTCCGACGGCGAGCAGAAGAGGCTCAGGCCCGGAGGCGACTCCGACACCCTGGGCATGGGCGTCGTCTGGGCCAGCGTCGCGGGGAGATGCTGGCCAGCCAGCCCGGCGGCTAACGGCTCGGACAGGAAGAGCCGGGCCCCGACACGTTTGTCTTGCAGCAAACGGGCCAGCGTCTCCGCTTCTTCGCTGATTTCGACCTGCCCGGGACTGCTGGTCCAATAGACCGCAAAACGACACGACAACGATCGCATGAACCGCTCATAGACCGGGTTCCAGCTTCCGAAGATGACCCAGCGGGGTTGCTGCTCCCGCACGACGTCGATGAGGAACTCTATCGCAGGCTCGTCCGCTCCCGCAGGGATGGTCAGGTGTCGGGTCAGACCGCAGGTGAGCGACAGTTCACGAAGCGCCCGATCCGTGCCGGGAAAACCGGCGGCGCACAGACTGATCACAGCGCCGCGACGAGCGCATCCAGGTCGCCCAGATTCGGGCTCAGTTCCAGGTCGACGCAGGGCGTCGTCTCGACCAGGTCGGCCAGGAAGTCCATGAAGGCCGCCACCTCCGACCCATTCACATAGACGAAGTCGGCCTGCTTCATGTGGATGAGACGGGTCACGGCCAGCGCAGCCGGCAGCGGCGTCTGTCGAACCCGCTCCCCGACGTGAGGAAACATGATCCGATGGAACGGACGTTCGGGCAGGGGGCGAAAGTCAACGTATCGAGCGGCGTCGAACTCCTTTTTGACGACGCCGTGATAGTCGGCCGCCTGGACCCCGAGACCATGCGGAAAGAGATACTGCTCACTTTGCGCCGTGACGCGAGCGGTGGTCTCGCAGCCGCTGACCCGATAACCGCCCTCGGCGCGGCGCAGCAGCACGTGGTCATCCGATACCAGACTCCCCCCGGCCTGAGCCAGCCGCAGGCACAGCGTCGACTTGCCGGCCCCACGGGGCCCTGCCACCAGGAACGTCTGCCCCCGTATCGACACAGCACCGGCGTGCAGATAGCACTGCCCCAGGGCGAGGAGGACCTTCTGTACGGCGACCGACAGGTCGGCCGTCTGGTAGGCCTCGGCTTGCGGTTCGGAAATCAGGAACAGCACGTCGCGGCTCCCGATATAGACCCGACAAAGCCAGGTGGCCAGGACGCCGGGGGGCAACGGGCTGGCGAATAGAGGATCATCCTGGGGCACGCCGGCCAGATAGAAGTTCCACCTCGGCTCGTCCCCGGGTCTGTGTTGCTGCTTGAACAGCCATGCTAGCCGCTCGCAGAAATCGGGTCGGGTGGCGGACAGGCGGGCCGAGAAGCTACCCACCCGGAGTTCGCCCTCGGCCGGAAACGGGGTCTCGGCGATGAAGGCCTGGGGATCCAGGTCAATCTGCATGCCGCGCCTCGGTGAAGAGGGCCAGCGCCGTCTGCAACTGGCGGCTGCGCCGAGCGCTCTCGCGGCGCTGCTCGCGGAGACGCCGCGGCACCTCTCCGGCGGTGTCCAACAGAACCTTTTCGACATGCTCGGCGGCCTGCGACCAGGTCCAGCCGGCCTGCGCCCGGGCGACTCCGGCCTGGGCCAGGGCCTGTCGCTCCGCCTCCGACATCGCGTGAGCCCGCCGCAGGGCCTGGGCCAGGGCGTCGACGGAAACCTCGCAGAAGTCCACGGCCCCGACCTCGGCCTGGAAACCCAGGGTGTTGATGGCGAAGGCACGCGACACGGGCACCGCCATGCGGCGCGCCGGGACGAGGAGGGAGGTGGCCTCGTCGCAATAGTCGAGACAGGCGCCGAAGTGAGGCACCAGGGCGGGAAGGCCGCACGCCATGGTCTCCAGGATGGGCAGGGCGAAGCCTTCAGCTCGATAGGGGAAGACCGAGAACTGGCAGGTTCGATAGAGGTCGACCAGGTCGGCCTCACTGAGGAACTCCCGCCGATGCTCCACCTGCACCAGGCCTTGGAGATCCGCAGTCACGCCCTGGTAGAAGACGTCGTCCCGATTATCCTTGATGACCAGGCACACGTCGTCTTCCGGCCGGAAGGCCTGCCGCCAGGCCCGCAGGAGGATGTCGACGCCTTTTCGATACACGCTGGCGCCGACGAAGAGAAAGCGGCAGGTGCCGGTCGGCCGCGCCCCCTGGGGGTGGAAGACGGTGGGGTCGACGCCCAGCGGCAACCGCACCAGGCGGCGCCTCGACAGGCCGCTGGCTTGCGCCTGGCGCGCCGTCCAGCGACTGTAGACGCCGAGGCGATCGGCGTTCGACAGGCGGGCCACCCAGGACCCTGGATACGGTCCAAAGTCCCACGGGCGCACCGCTACCACGACACCGGCCTCGGGCCACTGGACCTCGCCGAAGTCGGCCTGCAGATCGTGATGGATGGTGTGCGTCGGCACCCACCACGGATCGTTGACGACCTCGACTCGCGGGCGGGCCTCGAGCGCCTGCCGCCAGGCCCGGTTGACCATGGCGTAGGCGGTGTGCCCGTGGTCGTCCCCCTCGATGCGGACCAGGGGGCGACGGTCATACCGCGGGCGCCCGGCGATCGTCCGCAGGTGGTCTGCCAGCCGGGCGGAGGACCGCCCTTCCAAAAACGGTCGGGCCGCAGCCTGACCGGTGCGGGCGTTGGCCTCCCGCCGCGCCGGGCTGGACAGGAGCGCGCCCAGCGCCTGCTCCCAGGCCTCGGGCGCGTCGCTCGGCACCCGGGCGACCTCGGGAACGAACTCGGGCAGGCCGCCGTGGTCGCTGGCGAGGACGGGAATGCCGCACGCCATGGCTTCGAGGGCCGTGCGACCGAAAGGTTCTGGCCAGACCGACGGCATGACCACGACCTGGCTGTCCCGCAGATACCGCCGCGGGGGCGAGAACGGCAGGCAGCATACGTTGCCTCGGTCGCGGAACCTGTCATTCCAGTCGTGCGCCACGCCCCCCACCACGGTAAAGGTCTGCTGGGGCAGGCGATCGGCCAGGTAGAGAAACGTCTCGGCCCCTTTGAAGGGCCATCCGCACACCCCGACTACCTGGGTGCCCGTTCGGTCGCGCTGAGGCGGGACGTCCCAGAAGGCGGGATGGAGCACCTCGGTGATGCGGTGGCCCAGCCGCTCGTGACGCGCTTTGAGAAACTCGGAGTTGGCAAAGACCGCGGCCGCGTCGCCCAGGATCCGGTCGATGGACGTATCGGACAAATAGCGCCGCGCTTCCGATACGCGCCACCGACGCCGTTCCTCGTCCGATGGCGAGCACAACTCGAAGCTGTGCAGGTAGACCACGTAGGGAACGCCATAGGTGGACGCCAGTCGGGCTGCCGGCTCGGCCGCCGAAGCGCTCGCCACCAGCACGTCGGGGCGCCAGTCCAGCAGGCGCTGGCGAAGCTCTTCCAGGTCCCGCCAGGTGACGTGCAGCACGCCGCCCACGCGACGCTGTTGGCGCCGCGGCAGGCCCCCGGTCGCCAGGCAGCATTGCATGCCATGGGTCGCGGCGAGGTGCTGCAGAAACGCCATGTCGGTGATGACGGCGCCCCCGGATCGAGGGTACGGGTGGGCGTTGACCGTCATGACCTTCATGCCGGGCTCGGGTTGGCTGACCCCCCAGGCCAGTCCTCCCCGGGGGACGAACAGAGGGCTCATGCCTGCGCCGTTTTCCCGCCTCCGGCTAGACGAACCGGTCGTCGTCGCGGTGCCCACCCGCAACCGACCGACCTACCTGGCGGCGCTGCTGTCGTCCTTGCTTTATCAGAGCTATCCACACTGGTCTCTGGTCATCAACGACTCCAGCGACGAGCCGGTGGCGGAGCATGGCGCCCTGGCCGACCTGCTGGTGCTCATGCGCAGCACCGGACATGGGGTGACGGTGGTGCGAACGGACACGGGTTGGGATCGCCATCAGCGAGCCATGGACGCGGCCCCGGCAGGTGCCGAGCTGCTGGTGCGGGTGGACGACGACGTGCTGCTGACGCCGACCTACCTCGAGACCGTGCTCAAACCGTTCCACCTGTTTCCGGAGCGGCCCCTGGCGGCGGTCGGAGGGTGTGCCCCGGAGGGCCACTACCACGCCATGGACCTGGATGTGCAGTTGCTGGAACCCGGCTGGCTGTCCACGCCCACCGAGCCCACCTGGCGGCTGCAGGGGCACTGGTACGTCCAAAACGAGGTGCTGGAGGTCGAGTCTCTGCTGGGGCACTCCATTGCCTATCGCCGGTCCGCGGTCGAGGCGGTCGGGGGGTGGGCGGTGCCCGGGTACTCGCAACACGCCTTCCGCGAGGAGTCGGACCTGTGCATGCGCCTGCGGGCGGCGCGCTACGACATCATGGTGACGACGGAAGCGCTGGCCTGGCACCTCTACGCGCCCAGTGGCGGCTCGCGCACGGTCAGCAAGGGGCCGCAAGGCGTCATGCTCGACCGGGCCGACGAGGCGCTGATGGCGCCCGACGAGGTCCGGTTTCGAGAACGGCAGAACGCTCTCGATCTGCCCGCTGGCCAGCCGTTGCGTCGCTACAAGATGCGAGATTTGGAACGGGGATGGCGGCGGCCACGCCCCATGCAAAGCTGGGTCGGGCGGCTCAAGAACCGCCGCCACGCCTTCCTGCGACGGGTCAAGAAAGAGCTCCTCAATCTCGCTCGGTCCGCCGGCCGCGCATGAACCTCATCAGGGGTCGGGGTCTTCGTCGCAGCCCAGCAGGCCCAACAGAATCCACCATGTCCAGGAAGTCTGCGGCACCTCCAGCACCTCGCAGCCGACGCCGCCCACCAGCAAGGCCAGACACGCAGCGGCCAGGCCGACGTGAACGGGCAGGCCGGCATGCGCGACCCGCTGGTACAGGATGAACCCCAGCCACCCCAGCATGGCCAGGCCGGCCCAGCCGAGCTGGTAGACGAGGCGGGCGTATTGCATGTCGTACACCTGGTTGGCCGCCGGTCCCTCGCCCAGGAGCGAGCCGGAGGCGAGGGTCCGCCCGGCTTGCTGCACCGCCACGACCCGGCCTATTCCCGTGTCTATCGGATGTTGGAAGCGCTCGCCCTGCTGCGACGTCCAGAAAATGACGGCGAGGCCCAGGCCAATGGGGATCAGCCACAGCACCCGCCGGTCCCGCCGCCAGGCCAGCACGGCCCCGGCCGCGCCGAAAGCGCACAGGGCGCTGCGGGAGTAGGTCCACACGGCCGCCGTCAGCACGGCCAGCACGGCGGGAATTCGCCACCGCGATTCGGCCAGTAGCAAGGCCAGCACCGCCACGCACCAAATGCCGAAGTAGTCGTCGTTGAGGAAAGGCCCGATGAGCCGGTCCCCACGGGAGTAGTTGGGGGTGTAGTAAGGAAACGCGAGGGCCCGCAAAAGCGGGTTGGCGATGGCGGGTCGATAGTGCGGAGCCCCACCGCACCAACGGAAGGCGACGTGCGCGACGAGGGCATACCCGACGACGACCAGGGCCGACAGGAGAAAGCCCCGCAGGATGCGGTCCCGCTCCTCAGAGCGCAGCGTAAAGGCCGCCAGGCCGGCGAGCATGGGAAAGACCAGGGGGCGTGCGGGCAGGAGGGACTGGTCGTTGGCGAGTGCCGAGCAGATACAGACGCCGCCGAACGTCACCACCCAGAAGAGCCAGGGGCACTCCTCCACACGCTCCCAGCGGCGGGCCACGACCGCCACCAGGATGGCGGCCAGCACCAGTTCCTTCCAGGCGCTGAGATAGGGCCCCGCCATGACGACGTACTCGTGCCAGGGGAGCCCGATCAACAATGCGCTGAGCCCGCCCACCAGGACGACGTCGGCGAGAGGGCGGCGCGGCTGCGTTTGGCTGTCCATGGCGGGGGGTTCTGGTCGCCTCGGCGCTTTCCTAGACAGGATGTCAAGCACCGGCATTACGAAGTGCCCCGGCATGGCGGGCTGGATTCGCTGGTTTTTTCTGATGCTGCTGGTATGCATGGCAGTCTTGATGGTGGCGGACGCCGCCCACGTGCCCATGTGGTTGGATGAGGGCTTGACCGCCCGCGACGTTACCCAGCCGTGGGGGTCGCTGTGGACCACGCTTCCCCACGGGGAGAACCACCCCGCGGTCTACTTCGTGTTGCTGAAGGTCTGGATCCAGGGGACCGGGGCAAGTCCCGTGGCCATGCGCATCCTGTCCATCCTGCTGTGGGGACTGGCGGTGGGCGGCATGGTCGTCCTGGGGCGCGAGGTGTGGGAAGACGACGAGGCGCCGCTGCTGGGGGCCGCCCTGCTAGCCTTCAGCCCGTGCGTGTTGTGGCAGGCCTGGAACGCCCGCCCCTATGCACTGGCACTGGCGCTGGAAGTCTGGGCCAGCGTGTTCTTCGTGAGAACGTTCATCTCCGGCCGGTTCCAGCGGCGTGACTACCTGCTCTTTTTGGCCACCACGCTGGCCGGGCTGCTCACCCATTATCACTTTGCCGTGCCGGCCATGATGATGCTGGCAGCCTCGCTCTGCGGACCCCGCCGGCGACTGGCACTGTGGTCGGCGGTCGGCCTGACCGTGGCCTTTGCCCTCATCGCGTGTCCTTTGCTGGCCCGCCAGGGCTTTCAACCCGGCTGGATCCCACGCTCCACCTGGACCACGCCCTTCACCACCCTGATCCAGTTCAACAGTGCCACCGTCTGGATCGTGCTGGCGGTTGTGTTCATCGCTGGGCTGCGGCACTCGCCCCGCAGCCCCCTGCCGGCTCGACCGCTGCTCCTCGCCACCGTCGGGGTCTGGCTCCTCCCTATCCTGGTGGGACATTTCTTCGGAGTCTTCTGGCCGCCGCGGCAGGGCGTGTTCCTGGCGCCGTGGTTGATGACCCTTCTCAGTGGCCCCATCGCCCGAGGGCTACGGCAGCCCGGGGGGGCGATGCTGATCATGGTTTTGTGGGCATCGGGTGTCAATGTCTGCCTCCCGCCCCTGACCTTGGGGCCGACGCACTCCGAGTACCAGGCGGTCACCGATTGCGCGGCCCTCGGACGCCCGGGCGACCTCGTGGCGACGAGCAAATTCGCCGCCGTGACGGTGGGCTACTATCTTCCCCGGCTGGCCCACGGCCTGCGCTGGGTGGGGAGTCCGGAGCTGGTGTCGGCTCTGCAGCGCTCCCAGACGCCGGCGCGCATCTTCTGGATCGGCGAGCCGGACGATCCCGTGCCCGGCTGGCTTGGCCGGCACTTTAACCGCATCCAGGTGCTGTCCTATGCCGACTATCCCCTCGTGCCCCCGGATCGGGCCGCGTGGTCCTCGGTGCTGGAGGTGTTTGAGCCGCGCGGGACCAAGTAACGGGCCGTCATGCAACCAACAGCCCGGCTGCTCATCGCGGTGGCCCGACAGTTCCTGGGTACGGCGACCCCCGGGGAGGTCCAGGAGCGTATCGAAGGCATCAACGACTGGTCGGGCGTGGCGGCGCGGGCGCGGGAGGAAGGCCTGGAAGGCATCCTGGTGCAGGTGTGCCAGGTACTGCGTCTCGATCTCCCCTTGCAGGATTGCCGTGAACGGGTGCTGCGCGCGGTCCAGCTCAATGTCGACTACGTTCGATTGCTGAACGTGCTGGGCATGGAGGCCGAGCGACGGGGCCTCCGCATGCTGCTCCTCAAGGGAGGCGCCCTCTTGCCCCGGGTCTATGCCGGCCGGGTAGGGCGGCGACCCTTGCGAGATCTGGACGTGCTGGTGCGCCCCGCGGACGCGGACCGGATGCGCACGCTGCTTCTGGATCAGGGGTTTCGCGGGCGAGGCGACGTCATGGCGCAGGGTCGACTGACCGTGGATCTGCACACCAGCCTGGTGTCGGCCACTCGTATTCGACAGCGGGCGGCGACCTTCGATTTCAACGAGGACTTGTTGTGGGAGACGTCCTTGCCGTTGAACAGCGGCCTTCCGGCCGTACGCATCCTGGACCCGACCTATGAGTTCTGCTACCTGGCCGTCCACGCGCTCAAACACTCTTTCGAACGACTCATCTGGCTGATCGACCTGGCGCTGTTGCAGCCGCCCGCGGTGGGCGATAGACTGCTGGCCGTCGCCACCCAGACGCGGACCCGACGGGTACTGACCTACGTCATGGTCTTGCTCGAGTCGGTGCTGGGGTACCCTCCGCTGGCGGGCGGCGAATCCTTGCGGGTGCCCCTGGATCTGTTCGAGGAGCGCTTTTTGCGGGCAGTGCAACGGCGCCACATTCCGGAAGCCATGGGCGAACTGGTGGCCATGCGCTCTCTGGCCGGCACCTCGGCCCGAGCGCGCTACCTGTGGGAGCTGTGTTTTCCACAACCGGCCGTTCTGGCCGACAGCCTTGGCGACATGCCGCCCTGGCTCTTGTACCCCCGCCGTTTTTCCCAGCTTGTGGGTAAGGCGGTGCGCGAACGGTCGCGCTTGTGGGAGCTGTTCGAATAAGGCTATATCGGCCTGGCCGAGCCGGCGTAGTCGACCTGGGTCTGGGGTACCAGGAGGCCGCGCTCCGCAGCGTGCGGTTCGATACGACCGGGCATGGGCGACGCCTCGATGAGGAAACCCAGTTCTCCTTGTCCCTGGTCAAACCCAGTCCCTTCCGCACCCACCCACAGGTTGACCATGTATGGGCCCGGGATCAAAGGCGGCAGCTTGACTCGAATGGTGACCTGATGAAAAGCGTGGCGGGGATCGATGCACGCTTCCTGCAGCGGCATGTGGGCGAACTGCGGGCCATGGGGCGTGGCCAGACCCAGATGGACGACGGCCCGCGGGTGGGGGCCGCTGCTGACCAGGTCCAGCGTCACCTCCAGCTCCAGGTCGGGTTGCTGGCCCAGCACGCGGGTGCGGCCCCCCGCGAAGCCCAGGGGGGCGGGCGGGGCGTCGTGGCGCCGCCATTCAGACTGCAACCAGGTGTCGCCCAGCCCACCATAGCGGTCCAGGCATGCGGACGTGCTGCCGTCGAAGACCAGCCGGCCGCCCTCCAACAAGAGCCCGCGCGAGCATAGCGTCCGCAGCAGGTGGGTGTGGTGTGACACCACCAAAACCGTCCGGCCGCTGTGGGCCAGGTCTTTGAGCTTGTCCAGGCAGCGGGCCTGGAATTCGGCGTCGCCCACCGCCAGGACCTCGTCGACCAGCAGGATGTCGGATTGCAGGTGGGCCGCCACCGAAAAGGCCAGCCGCACGTACATGCCGCTGCTGTATCGCTTGACCGGAACCTCGAGGAACTTCTCCTGGCCCGCGAACGACACGATGGAGTCGAACTCACGATCGATATCGCGGCGCGTCATGCCGAGAATCGCCCCGTTGAGGTAGATA